>JBIIAR010000062.1:0-9466 GCA_044239765.1 Microbacteriaceae bacterium | reverse complement strand
ACGGCCCCCACGACGTTCACCACGAGGATGCCGCGGCTCCCAGCGCGAGCCGCGAAGAAACGGATGACGGCGCCGACCGCGCCGGCCAGCAGGGTCGCGAGAACGATCACCGGCGTGCCCCCACCCGGAGTCCGGCGAAGGCAGCCAACAGCCCGAGCACCAGGGTGGCCGCCACGTACAGCACCGCCCAGACGCCGAAGCCCATGACCACCACCTGCACCGCGAAGGCGGAGAAGGTGGTGAAGCTTCCGAGCAGTCCTGCGCCGAGGCCGGCGCGCAGCCAGGGGGCGGCCGAGCTCCAGAGGCGGGCCACGAGCAGGCCGAGCGCGAAGCTTCCGGCGACGTTGATGATGAGAGTGGAGATGGGCTGGCCCACCAGCGTGTCGATCGCGAGACGCGCACCCGTGCCGAGCAGTGCGCCGGCCACGACGGCGACGAGCTCGCGCCAGGTGGGTCGCATCCCTACTTCCTCTTGCTCACCGGCGGCAGCGGCTTGCGCATCACCGGGCGCACGGGCTCGCCGCGGCGGTCCTGGCCGGGCAGCGGGCGGTTCGGGCGGTTGTAGAGCGCGCGGGTCGAGTCGAGCAGCCACGGCACGAGTGCCACGGTGACACCGGGGCAGAGCATGAGCTTGTGGCGGATGCGGCGGCCCTTGTGGTTGTGCAGGAACTGCTCCCACCAGTGCCCGACGATGTAGAGCGGCGTGTAGACCGTGACGACCTCAGAGCCGTGCTCCTCGCGGTGGAGCTTGATGTACTTGATGAGGGGCATGCTGATGTCGCGGTAGGGCGACTCGACGATGCGCAGCGGCACCTGAATGCCCTGCTCGACCCACTGGTTCTGCAGGCGCTCCGAGGCCGCGTCGTCGATGTTGACGTGAACGGCCTCGATGGAGTCGTGGCGGGCCGCGATCGCGTAGTCGAGGGCCTTGAGCGTCGGCTTCTGCATGCGCCCGACGAGCACGATCGCGTGGTCGCCGCTCGCGCCGAAGGTCGTGGTCTGGTCGACCTCGGTGTCGCGCTCGACCCTCTTGTAGTAGCGGTTGATGCGCAGCATGACGATGAAGAGGATCGGCATGATCACGAAGACCAGCCAGGCGCCGTGGGTGAACTTGGTGACGGTGACGATGAGCAGAACGGTGAAGGTGAGCAGGGCGCCGGTCGCGTTGATGAGACGGCTGCGGAACACCTGGCCGGGGTTGGCGCAGCCGTTGCGCAGCATGCGAGTCCAGTGCACGACCATGCCGGTCTGGCCGAGGGTGAAGCTGACGAAGACACCGATGATGTAGAGCTGGATCAGCTTGGTGACATCGGCGTTGTAGACGACGAGCAGCACCGCCGCGACGGCTCCGAGCGCGAGAACGCCGTTGGAGTACACGAGGCGGTCGCCGCGGGTGTTGAGCGACTTGGGGGCGTACTCGTCGCGGGCGAGCACCGAACCGAGCAGGGGAAAGCCGTTGAACGCGGTGTTGGCGGCGAGAAGCAGAACAGCGGCGGTCGCGGCCTGCACGACGAAGAACATGATCGCGGTGTCGCCTCCGAAGACGGCGGCGGCGATCTGCGAGATCACACTGCGCTGCGGTGTGCCCTCGACCCAGCCCTCGATGTGCATCGGGTTCTCGGCGTACTGCACCTTCGTGATGAGGGCCATAGCGGTGACACCGACGAAGAGCAGGATCGCGATGCCGCCCATGACGGTGAGGGTGCGCTGCGCGTTCTTGACCTTGGGGCGACGAAAGGCGGGCACGCCGTTGGCGATGGCCTCGACGCCGGTGAGCGCGCTACAGCCGCTGGCGAAGGCGCGCAGCAGAAGCAGGATGATGCCGAATCCGACCACTTCATCGTGCTCGACGAAATAGCTGGCGCTCTCGGCAATCGGGATGTCGCCGAGCGCCACCCGCACGAGACCCGTCACGATCATGACCGCAACGCTCGCGATGAACAGGTAGGTGGGCAGGGCGAAGGCCTTGCTCGACTCGGCCACACCCCGCAGGTTGATCGCCGCGAGCACGACGATGAAGAACACGGCTATCTCGACCCGGCCCGGGTTGAGAACGGGGAAGGCGCTGATGATGTTGTCGACACCGGACGCCACCGACACGGCAACCGTGAGGATGTAGTCGACGAGCAGTGCGCTCGCGACCACGAGGCCGGGTTTCTCGCCGAGGTTTCGGTGTGCCACCTCGTAGTCGCCGCCACCGCTCGGATAGGCCTTGATGAGCTGGCGGTACGAGGCGACGACGACGATGAGCAGCAGAACGACGCAGGCCGCGATCCACGGCGCGAAGCTGAGAAACGACAGCCCGCCGAGGGTGAGGATGAGCAGCAGCTCCTGTGGTGCGTAGGCCACGGACGACAGCGGGTCGCTTGCGAAAATGGGGAGCGCAAGGCGCTTCGGAAGCAGCTGCCCCTCGAGCTTCTCTGAGGGAAGCGGATCACCGATCAGCCAGCGCTTCGGCGACCGAGTCTCGTTAGTCACGAGGGGCGACTCTACTCCTAGACTTCGACCTATGAACAAGCCCCGACGTGTGCGCTGGTGGTGGATTCTGCTTGCCGCACTCGTCGTCGTGCTCGTTCCGGTCGCGATCGTCGTCGTTCCGATCCTCACGCACCAGGATCAGGGGGTCTCTGTGCAGCAGGATTCCGCCGAGACCTGGCCGCTGAGCGTCACCGCCGAGGGGGACGACGGCCGCGATCGCAGCTTCACCGTGACGGCAGCTGAGGAGGGCGGTGTCGTTGACACATCCGCTCTGTCTGTCGGCCAGAAGCTCATCGTCAGCGGCACGGGCTACGACGGTGCGCGCGGCATCTACGTCGCCATCTGCAAGATCCCCTCTGATGCGACCGTGAAGCCCGGCCCGTGCATCGGCGGCGTGCCCGCAACAGAGGGGGAGGCCGTGGAGGCCGGCACCGTTCAGTACGCCGCGAGCAACTGGATCAACGACGACTGGGCGTGGAAGCTCTTCGGCGCCCGCAGCTACGACGACCTCTCGGCCGGCACCTTCACCGCCTACATCGAGGTCGGCGAGCCGGTGAGTGACGCGCTGGACTGCACGGTCGAGAAGTGCGGCATCTTCACCCGCAACGACCACACGGCGCTCAACGACCGGGTGCAGGACCTCTACATACCTGTCGCCTTCAACTGATCGCGCACCTCGGAGCGCACCTCTTTGAGGCGCGCCTTGAGCTTCTTGACGGTCTCGAAGTCGAGCGCCTCTGCCTCGCGCAGGTCCTGTCGAAGCTGCTGGCGAAACTCGGCAATCGCGAGTTCGGCATCCTGCAGCAGTTCGCGCGATGATGAGCGCGAGCCCTTCGCCTCGCGGGTGGCGCGCTGCCCCTCTGACTGCGCTTCGCGCGCCGCGGATGCCAGGTCGGCCCGCAGCGACCGCATGGCCTCGCCCACCGACGACCGCACCTCGTCGGCGAGCCGCCTGACGCTGTCGGTGACGTCAACCTCAATCGCATCGAGCTCGGACCTGCGGGCCTCCAGCTCGGAGCGCCCCGCCTCCGTGATCGCGTAGATGGCCCGACGGCCCTCCTTGAGCTTGGTGACAAGCCCCTCGTTCTCGAGCTTCGCGAGCCGCGGGTAGATCGTGCCGGCGCTCGGCTTGTACGTTCCGCCGAAGCGCTCGTCGAGAGCCTGCATGAGCTCGTAACCGTGCATGGAGGTTTCGTTGAGGAGGCTCAGCAGGTAGAGCCGCAGGTGCCCGTGCGCGAAGACCGCGGGGGTCATGCCTTCACCGCGTGCAGCACGCTGACGTCGCCGCCGACCGTGTTGACCTTGATGTCGGTCCACGACTTGTCGAGCGATCCGTAGCGTCCGGTGAAGGCACCACGGGTTCCGCTGATGTCGGAGTCGTCGAGGTGGATGCGCCCGCCGACCGTGTTGATCTTGTACTGCGCCGCGGTGCCCGGGGCCAGGCGCGTGGTGACGGCGCCGCTGACGGTGTTGACGCGCACCTCATCGGGGGTGCCGGTGAGGTCGAGAAAGACACTGCCGCTGACACTGTCGCCGACGAAGCGCTGGATGTCGCCGCTGGCGGTCACCTCACCGCTGACCGTGTTGACCGACACATCGCCCGTGTGGTTGCTCACGCCGATCTCGCCGCTGACCGAGTTGAGGCGCACGTCGCCGCGCATGCTGTCGACAGAGAGCTCGCCGCTGACGGTGCTGAGGCTCGCATCCTCGGTGAGACCGCTGACCAGCGCGTTCGCGCTGACCACGCCGAGCTTGAGGGCGACGGCCCGCGGAACCATGATGCTCACGTCGGCGCTCGCCGTTCCACGGAACGACTTGAACACCTCGATGAAGTTGTCCCAGTTGAGTTGGGGGTGGTCGATGACGAGACTGTCGCCGTCGCGCACGACCTTGAGGCCCTTGCCGCGCACGGAGTGCACCTCGACCCGGGTGGTCGGCTCATCGTGTCCGATGACATCGACCTGGCCGGCCACGAGGCTGACCTTGAGGGTGGTGATGGGGCCGAGGTCGATGATCTTGTCGCCCTCGACGAGCCACTTCTCTTCTGACATGGCGGTTCCTTTCGAGATATATCGCGTTTATTGATATTCACGATATATCGCGTCTTGCGCGACCGCAACCCTGAGTCGACCCTGAGCTCACCCCGAGCGATTGCGGTCGCCCCTTCGCGATGTGGGATTCGCGGTCGCTGACATCATCCATCCGTCGCATGTGACTGTTGGCGAGGGCTCACCGCGGTCATTTGCGACGGATGGTTGCGATCACCCGGAATTCGGGAGCGCTTGACATTGACGCAACGTCAAGCTTTACGCTCGAAACATGGACTGGCCGATACACGACATCGCCAAGCTGGCGGGCACGACGAGCCGCACGCTGCGCCACTACGGTGACGTCGGGCTGCTCGAGCCGAGCCGCGTGGGCGCCAACGGCTACCGCTACTACGACGAGCGCGCGCTGACCAGACTGCAGCGCATCCTGCTGCTGCGTGACCTCGGACTCGGCCTTCCGGCCATCGCCGAGATCGTCGACCGGCAGGCGGATGACGCGGTCGCCCTGCGCGACCACCTCGTGCACCTGCACGAGGAGAAGAGCCGTCTCGACCGGCAGATCGCCAGCGTCGAGCACACCATAGAGAGACTGAGAGGAGGTGAGAAACTCATGGCAGAAGACATGTTCAACGGATTCGACCACACCGAGTACAAGGAAGAGGTCGAGCAGCGCTGGGGTGCCGACGCGTACGCGAGGAGCGACGCGTGGTGGGCCTCGATGGGCGCGGTCGAGCAGGCGGCGTGGAAGGCGCGACTTGCCACGCTCAACGCGGACTGGGCGGATGCGGCCACCCGCGGCCTCGACCCGTCCGGAGACGAGGCGCAGGCCCTGTCCGCGCGCCACATCGAGTGGCTGGCGGCGATCCCCGGAACGCCGCAGTCGCAGGACTACGTGCTCGGACTCGGCGAGATGTACGTCGCAGACGAGCGCTTCGCGAAGAACTACGGCGGCGTTACGGGCGCTGAGTTCGTGCGCGACGCGCTACGCACGTACTACGCCTAAGGGGCCGGGGGCTGCAGACCCCGTCCTTGTGTCGTAGTTCGCGTCGAAGGGCACGGCACGGTAGCCGTCGGTCGCGACCGCGTGCATCGTGGCCATGATCGCCCACAGGGCGAGGGGTATGAGCGTCAGGGTGATCACACCAGCACCTCCTCTTTCTTCTCGGCGGCAGGTACCCGCAGCAGTGGCAGTGTCACGTTGACCATCGGACCGATGAGCAGCGCGAAGGCGATGGTGCCGACACCGACGTTGCCGCCGAGCAGCCAGCCGATGGCAAGCACCGTGAGCTCGATCACGGTGCGCACGATCCAGATGCGAAAGCCCCAGCGGTTGTGGATGCCGGTCATGAGCCCGTCACGCGGTCCCGGCCCGAAGCGGGCGCCGATATAGAGCCCGGTGGCGATCGCCAGCAGGGTGAGGCCGCCGGCGAAGAGCAGGATCTGCTGCCACAGCACGGTGAGCTCCGGCAGCACCATGAGGCCGCCCTGGGCAGCGGTGCCGACCAGCAGCACGTTGAGAACGGTGCCGATCCCCGGCTTCTGGCGAATTGGGATCCACAGCAGCAGCACGAGCCCGCCGACGATGTTGGTGACCCAGCCGAAGGGAATGCCGGTCTGCGTGGCAATGCCCTGGGTGAGAACGTCCCACGGCGAGACGCCGATGCCGGCGCGCACCATCATCGCGATGGCGAAGCCGTAGAGGGTGAGGCCGATGAGCAGCTGGGCGATGCGGCGCGTGAGGAGCATGGAGATATCCAATGGCATTATTGGCTTTATCGAATAGAGCCAATTCGCCTATAGTGGCTGCATGGCGACTATTTCGGCCCGCATTTTGGCCTCCATGCTGCGCGATTGGCGCGAAACAAGCACGGCTCCGGCCTATGTGGCCCTGGCCGACCGCATCCGTCTTCTCATCATCGACGGCCGCATCTCGCTGGGCACCCGCATTCCGGCGGAGCGCGACCTTGCCGCGCAGCTCGGCATCAGCCGCACCACCGTGAGCGCGAGCTACGCCGAACTGCGCGAGGCCGGATACCTCGACAGCCTTCGCGGGTCGGGCAGCGTGGCGCGCCTTCCGCACCGCGCCCCCGTCGCCATGGACAACACGAACGCCGGCTACCTCGACTTCAGCAAGGCGGCGCTGCCGGCGATCCCCGCGATCGCGGATGCCGCCCGCGCCGCTGCCGCCGAGCTGCCCAGCTACCTCGGCGAGTCCGGTTTCGACCCGATCGGCACCGTCGCGCTGCGTGCCGCGATTGCCGACCGCTACGCGGCCCGCGGCCTGCCCACAGAGCCAGAGCAGATCATGGTGACCCTCGGGGCGCAGCACGCCATCGCCCTGCTGGCTCGTACCCTGCTCGGCCGCGGTGACAGCGCCCTTGTCGAGAGCCCCAGCTACCCGCACGCCTTCGAGGCCCTGCGGCTCACCGGCGCACGGCTCGTTCCGGTCAACGTCACCACCGACGAGGGGTGGGATGAGGCCGCCCTCGAGCAGGCCCTGCAGCGCACCAGCCCGGCGCTCGCCTACCTCATGCCCGACTTTCACAACCCCACGGGCCGCTCGATGCCGATCGCGCTGCGCGAGAAGCTCGTCGCGATGGCCCAGCGGCAGGGCACGACGGTCATCGCCGACGAGACGATGGCCGAGCTCTCGATCGACCGCGCGCTGCAGCCGCTTCCCCTCGCGGCCTATGGCCCGTCGATTCTCATCGGCTCCGTCGGCAAGACGGTCTGGGGCGGGGTTCGCGTCGGCTGGATCCGCGCCGAGCGGCAGGTCATTCAGCGGCTGGTGCGCTCGCGCATGGCCGGCGACCTCGGCACCCCGATTCTCGAGCAGCTTGTCGTCAAGAACCTGCTTGGCGACTTCGACTCGATTCTCGCGGTGCGCCGCGAGCAGCTGCGCACCGGCCGGGACTACCTCGAGCACGCCCTGCGCGAGGCCTTCCCCCAGTGGCACGTTCCGCACGTCGACGGCGGACTCACCACCTGGATCAACCTGGGATCGCCGGTCAGCTCGCAGCTGACCCTCGCCGCCCGCACCGAGGGCCTGCTGCTCGCCGCCGGCCCGCGTTTCGGCATCGACGGCGCCTTCGAGCGCTTTCTGCGCATCCCCTTCGGCTACACCGCCGACGAGACGGACCGCGCCGTTACGGCCCTCACCGCCGCGTGGGCGACCATCGCGCGCGGTCCGCTCGTCGAGCACGGATTCCTCGCCGACGTCGTGTAACTAATCCCTGGGGAGTATGCCGCTGTACAGCCAGACGGGGTACTTTCGAGGAGGCACAGGGCAGTGCTGCCCTCACCACAGCAAACAAGGGAAGTTTCGTGCACCTGCTTTCGGTCTTCAGCCTGCGCAACCGCGCGCTCATCGCGCTCGTGACGATCGTCATCGGCATCTTCGGCGGTGTCGCCCTCACCAACCTCAAGCAGGAGCTGATTCCCTCCCTCTCGCTGCCGAACATCTTCATCGTCACGAGCTACCCGGGGGCCTCGCCCGAGGTCGTCAACACCGACGTGTCGACTCCCATCGAGACCGCCATTCAGGGTGTGGCCGGCCTCGAGGGCACGACGGCGACCTCCAACACCAACTTCTCGTCGATCACCGCGAGCTTCGCGTACGGCACCAACATCGCGACCGCGGAGCAGAAGGTGCAGCTCGCCATCAACCGCATCAAGGGGCAGCTGCCCGCCGATGTGGACCCGCAGGTGCTGACCTTCAGCTTCAGCGACCTTCCCGTCATCCAGCTCGCGGTTCAGAGTGACCTCTCTGACTCCGAACTCGCCGCCGCCATCAACGGCTCTGTGCTCTCTGACATCCGCCAGCTCGAAGGCGTCAGCGACGCCAGCCTGCTCGGCGCCACCACGCAGCGCGTCACTATCAGCCCGGATGACGAGAAGCTCTTCGCCGCGGGCGTGACCACCCAGGACATCCGCGACGCCCTCGACGCCAACGGACTGCTGCTGCCAGCCGGCTCGATCACCGAAGACGGATCCACCCTCACCGTGCAGGCCGGTGTGCGCCTCGGCTCGACCGACGACCTCGCCTCGCTGCCGCTCGTCGCAGCGAACACCTTCACCACCATCGGCGACATCGCCACGGTCGAGGTCACCGACGACCCGGTCACCGGCATCAGCCGCGTCAACGGCGAGCCCGCCGTCACCATCGCGGTGACGAAGTCGCCCGACGGCAACGTCGTCTCTGTCTCGGAGCTCGTCACCGAGATGATCCCCGAGATCGAGGAGTCGCTCGGCAGCAACACGAAGATCACCGTTGTGTTCGACCAGGCGCCGTTCATCGAGGAGTCGATCAACTCGCTCGCGACCGAGGGCCTGCTCGGCCTGATCTTCGCGGTGATCGTGATCCTCATCTTCCTGCTGTCGATTCGCTCGACGCTGGTCACCGCGATCTCGATCCCGGTGTCGGTGCTTGTCACCTTCATCGGCATGTGGGTCTCGGGCTACACACTCAACATCATCACCCTCGGCGCTCTGACCATCGCCATCGGACGAGTGGTCGACGACTCCATCGTCGTCATCGAGAACATCAAGCGGCACATCAACCTCGGCGAGAACAAGCTGGATGCCATCAAGACCGCGGTGCGCGAGGTCGCCGGCGCGGTCACCGCATCCACGATCACGACGGTGGCGGTGTTCCTGCCGCTCGCCCTCGTCGGCGACATCACGGGCGAGCTGTTCCGTCCCTTCGCGCTCACGGTCGCCATCGCGCTCGCCGCGTCGCTGTTCGTCTCGCTGACGATCGTGCCGGTGCTTGCCTACTGGTTCCTCGGGTCGAAGAAGAACACCGTCGCGGGTGCCCACGCGCCCCACGAGGAAGACGAGCTCGACAAGCCGACGCGCCTGCAGAAGGTCTACCTTCCGGTTATCCACTGGACGCTCAAGCGCCCCGCGGTCACCCTGCTCATCGCCCTGCGGGTGCTCGT
>JBIIAR010000061.1:0-9497 GCA_044239765.1 Microbacteriaceae bacterium | reverse complement strand
CTGGCCGGTCGGGGCGGGGGGGGGGCGGCGGCCCCCCGACGCGGCCCGCTGCCGACCCTTTTCAAGGTCGGCAGCAGGCACAATCGTCGTGCTGGAGGAAATGAGACTGTCCTTACTTGACCGTGTAGCCCTGAACCTGGGCTTCGTTCTGGATCTCAGTCTGCCAAGCGTCCACCGTGTCCGCGAGGCTGGCACCCGACGCGAGCGCCGGCACTACAACGCTGGCGTAGGCCGTCTCCGGGCTGAAGCTGGGGTAGCCCCAGCCCTGCCAGACGCTGCCCGCAGCCGTGCTGAGTGCACCGCTGAAGTCACCGGTGAAGAAACCGCTCTCGGACTGCGTTGCGAGCCAGGTGTCGGAGGCCGACGCGTAGGCTGGCAGACCAGAGTTGAGCTCTGCGGCCTTGTCGGAGGCGATGACGTACTCCAGGAACTTGGCAACAGCGGCCTCGTTCTTGGTGTGGCTCGAGGCGTACCAGACTCCACCACCGACGTTGCCGGTGACTTTGTCCTCACCCTCCCAGTACAGCGGGTTGGCTGCACCGATCGAACCGGCCGGGCTGTTGAGGCTGTCCGGGTTCTGGAAGAGCGCTCCCGAGTACCAGGCGGCGCCGGGCATCGCGACGAGCTTGTCAGAGAGGGCCGTGAACTCGGCGCTGAAGAGGCTGTTCTGAACGAGCGTGCCGTTGTCGAGCATGTGGTCGATCAGGTCGGTCATGCGCGTCGAGTGGTCATCAGCGAAGTCGCTCGTGAAGGTGTCCCCGTCCAGCTGGAAGATCGGTGCCTGAGCGCCGAAGTAGTAGACGTAGGTTCCGACGAAGCTGTCGCCGACCGATCCGAGGATGTAGCCGGGGTGCTCAGCGGCGAGCTTGTCGCTGAGGGCCAGGTAGTCCTCCCAGGTCTCGGGGATGTCGTAGCCGAACTCGTCGAGCAGGGTCTGGTTGTACCAGAGCACCACCGGAGCGAGGTCGTTGCGCAGGCCGTAGACGGTGCCGTCGATCGTCATCGGGTCGTTGGCGCCGGCGGTGAAGCCGTCGAGGAACTCGTCGCTGAGCAGGCCGTCGTTGAGCGGTGCGGCGAAGGCCTGCGCTCCGTTGAGCTCCTTGGCTGCCCACGAGGTGTCGTTGGTCTGCGTCGAGAAGACGACGTCGGGCCATCCCTCGTTCGACTGGTCGAACAGGGCGATCTTGGTCTTGAACGAGTCGCTGCCGCCGGCGTTGCCGTCGTAGGTCTCGATGTTGATCTCTACGTCAGGGTTCTCTTCCTTGAACGCGTTGGCGATGGGCTCGCGTGACGCGTCAACCCACACCGTGATGGGGCTGCTGCTGTCCTGCTCGACGGCGGTGCCGCCGTCGCTGGCGCAAGCGGAGAGAAGCGCAACCGTAGCCAGACCGGCCGTGAGTGCGAGAGTGCGAGTGAAGCGGCGATGCTGTGATTTCATATCGCGTCCTTTTCTTGTCGACGTCATTGACGACAGCGCACCGGCTCTGGTGGCTGAGACACAGTAGATCATACATGTGACCTATTAGCAATCAGCGGGCGAGGACGACCGTCGGCATCCAGTCTGTACCGTGGAGGGATGCACCCCACCTTCGCGCGGCCACTGCGACCGGGCGACCGGATCGCGGTCACGGCTCCCTCGAGCGGAGTCTCAGACGCGCTGCGTCCTCGCCTCGACTTCGCGGTCGAGACCCTGCGGGCCCGTGGGTTCGAGGTCGAGCTTGGCCGTCACATCCGTGAGTTCGAATCGCACCTGAGCGCGCCCGTGCAGCAGCGCGCCGAAGAGCTCATGCGCATGCTGCTCGACCCGGCCATCGCGGCGATCGTTCCGCCGTGGGGCGGCGAGACGGCCATCGACCTGCTGCCGCACCTCGACTTCGAGGCACTGCGCACGGCTCAGCCAAAGTGGGTTGTCGGCTACTCCGACATCTCGACGCTGCTGGTTCCGCTGACCCTGGTGAGCGGCTGGGCGACACTGCACGGCGACAACCTCATGGACACCCCCTACGAGTCGACCTTTCCCTCGTGGATCGAGGTCGCCGGCAGCACGGGCGCGGTGCGCCAGCAGCAGTCCCCGGTGCACAACGGCCCGGGTTGGGGAGACTGGGTCGCCGACCCGCGCGTGACCGTGCATAGCACCGTGCCCTCCGCGGGATGGCGACGCATCGACGGCGTCGGGGATGTCGAGGCGAGCGGCCGCCTCATCGGCGGCTGCATCGAGACGGTCTCCCACCTCGCCGGCACTCGCTTCGGCGACGTCGGGCAGCTCGACGGCCCGCACCTCGTCTACCTCGAGGCAGCGGAGGAGAACGCCTACAGCATCTGCCGTGCGCTGCACGGCATGCGGCTCGCCGGCTTCTTCGACCAGGCGAGCGCGGTCATCATCGGGCGCACCGGGGCACCGGACTCCCCCACCCTCACCCAGGACGAGGCGGTGCTCGACGCGCTGGGCGCGCTGGGCGTGCCGATCGTCGCCGGGGTGGATGTCGGCCACGTTCCCCCGCAGGCGCAGCTGGTGAACGGCGCCGCGGCGACCCTGCGATTCAGCCGGTCGGAGCGGTGGATCGAGCAGCTACTGCAGTAGGCGGTGCATACCCGTCATGTCGTCGGTTGTGAAGCCGAGCTCGTCATAGACGCCTTCCGCTCTCGCGCTGGCGAAGAGCCCGACGAAGGCCTTCGGCGCCGCGGTCGACTCGATCCACTGCAGGAGCGCCTGCGTGAGCGAGGTGGCGATGCCGTCATCCGAGTGCACCGGATCGACCATGACGTCCTGGATGTAGAAGTAGCGCACGCCGTCGCCGACGACGCGGGCGGTGCCAACCACCCGGTCGCCGACGACGGCGACAACGGCGAAGATCGATGCGTCGAGTGCCCGCCCCACCGTCGACCAGTCGAAGTGGTCACGCCAGTCGACAGACTCGGCGAGCGCACGAAACTCGTCGACGCTCGGCCGGCGCTGCTCGATGCGCATCAGTGCAGCACGGTGCCGCCGGTGACGGCAATGGTCTCACCCGTGATGTAGCTCGACTCCTGCGACGCGAGAAACACATAGGCGCCAGCGAGCTCGGCCGGCTGGCCGGGGCGCTTCATAGGGGTCTGCTCGCCAAAGGACTCGATCTTCTCGTTCGGCACCGACGAGGGCTGCAGGGGCGTCCAGATCGGCCCCGGAGCGACCCCGTTCACACGAATGCCCTTCTCGATCAGCTGGGCCGCCATACCGCGAGTCCAGTTGACGATGCCCGCCTTCGACACCGCGTACTCCACGAGCTGCGGTGACGCGTCGAAGCCCTGCTGCGACGAGCAGGTGACGATGGTCGCACCCGGCTTGAGGTGCGGAAGGGCCGCCTTCGTGGTCCAGAACAGCGAGTGGATGTTCGTGTGCAGCACGCGATCGAGCTCGGCCGTGGTGAAGTCCTCGATGCTCTCGATCGTCGGCATGGTGCCGGCGATGAGAGCGAGGATGTCGAGGCCGCCCAGCTCGGAGACTGCCTTCTCGACGAGCTGCGCGTTGAAGGCCTCGTGCTGCAGGTCGCCCGGGATGAGGGCCGCCACACGCCCGGCCTCACGCACGAGGGCGGCGACCTCCTCGGCCTGCTCGCTCTCCTCCTCCAGGTAGTTGAGGGCGACGTCCGCTCCTTCGCGGGCGAAGGCGATGGCGACCGCTCGGCCGATGCCGGAGTCGGCGCCGGTGACGAGAGCCTTGCGCCCGGCCAGTCGTCCACCGCCGACGTAGCTCTGCTCGCCGTGATCGGGCACGGGGTCCATCTTTCGGTAGTCGCCCGGAGCATCCTGCTGCTGCTTCGGGAATGGAGGTGCCGGGTACTGGGTGGTTGGATCCTGCGGGACGTAGATGTTCGTGTCAGCCATCCCCCACGGTAAATCGAGAATCCTGAGAGCCAGAGGGGGTTCCGATTTGAGGCGAATCGAGCTACGTCCGAGCTATGACACCATTTTTGCTTGACATGACACCATCGTGGTGTCATATTGGTGGCATGGAACTTGATCAGTACGTCACCGACCTCCAGCGCCAGCTGGCGAACGCCGCAGAGAACGGCGGCGACGAGACCCGTGCCGCCGCAGAGCGCATCGCCGCCGGCCTCGACGCGGCGACACGTCTGGTGCTGCTCGACGCACTCTCTGCAGCTGTCGGCGAGATCACCCGCGACCTCGCGCCCGCATCCGTCGACCTTCGCCTTCGCGGGCGCGAGGTCGAGTTCGTCATCGGCCACGGTGACGCAGAGGCCGATGACGTTGTCGTCGACCTCGACGACGTGAGCTCCTCCCGCACGACGCTGCGCCTGCCCGACGCCCTCAAGGCGAAGGTCGACGAGGCGGCGGCCGCCGAGGGACTCTCGGTCAACACCTGGCTGGTGCGGGCGGTCGCGGCCGCCCTGCAGCCGAAGCAGCGCCGCAACGCGCAGCGCACCATCCGCACCGGCGACAACTTCGCCGGCTGGGCGCGATAGCCGCACCCGCCCGCCTTCACTCCACACCACAACCACACCCAGAGAAAGGGATGCTTCGCCATGCCCACATTCGCAACGCCCACTCCCATAGACCTCGCCATCAACCTCCCCGTCGGAGCCATCGAGGTCATCGCCAGCGACCGCACCGACACCATCGTCACCGTCGCGCCGACCAACCCGGCCAAAGCCGTCGACGTGCGGGGCGCCGAGGAGACGACCGTCGAGTTCGACGGCAGCCGCCTCGTGGTCAAGGGGCCGAAGCCGCGCTTCACCGTCATCGGCCCGAGCGAGTCCATCGAGGTGCGCGTCGAGCTGCCAACCGGCTCACGCCTCACCGCTGAGACCGCCTCGGGCGGCGTGCGCAGCAGGGGCTCGCTCGGCGCAACCCGCATCAAGGCCTCGCACGTCGAGCTCGACAGCACCGGTGACCTGTGGCTTCGCGCCAACCACGGCAACGCCGAGGTGCACCGCATCGAGGGTGACGCCGAGATCGTCGCCGACCACGGGCAGATCCGCCTCGGATCGGTCACCGGCGATGCGAGCCTCAAGGCCTCCCACGGCAGCCTCACTATCGACGAGGCGCAGGGCGAGGTCGACGCGAAGCTCTCGTACGGCGATGTCGAGATCGGCCGCGCCCTCGGGTCGGTGACCGCCAAGACGGCGTATGGCAGCATCCGCGTTCGAGAGGTATCGAACGGATCGATCAGCGTCGAGAGCGGCTACGGCCAGCTCACTATCGGCGTGCGCGAGGGCGTTGCCGCCTGGCTCGACCTCGCATCGAAGAACGGCCGTGTGCGCAACGACCTCGAGGGCGACGCCGCACCGGCGAGCGCCGACACCACCGTCGCCGTGCGCGCACGCACGCAGTTCGGCGAGATCAGCATTCAGAGAGGAAGCATCGCATGATCGAGATCAGCGCCCTGCGCAAGTCATACAAGAACACGGTCGTTCTCGACGGAATCGACCTCAGCGTCGCCGCCGGAACGGTCACCGCCCTGCTCGGCCCCAACGGCGCCGGCAAGACGACCACGGTGCACATTCTCAGCACCCTCGTTCGCCCCGACGGCGGCACCGCCATCGTCAACGGCGCGGATGTCGTGAAAGACCCAAACGCCGTGCGCGCCGCCATCGGTCTCACCGGCCAGTTCTCGGCCGTCGACAAGCTGCTCACCGGGGAGGAGAACCTGCTGCTCATGGCACGCCTGCGCCACCTCGGCTCTGCGCGCGGCACGCAGCGCGTCGCAGAGCTGCTCGAGCAGTTCGACCTCGTCGAGGCGGCACGCAAGCCGCTCTCCACGTACTCGGGCGGCATGCAGCGACGTCTCGACCTGGCGATGACGCTCGTCGCCGCGCCGAGCGTCATCTTTCTCGACGAGCCGACGACCGGCCTCGACCCGCGCAGCCGCCACGTGATGTGGGAGATCGTGCGCGGCCTCGTCGCCGAGGGCACGACCGTGCTGCTCACCACCCAGTACCTCAACGAGGCCGACGAGCTCGCCGACCGCGTGGCGGTACTCGACGGCGGCCGGATTGTCGCCGAGGGCACGCCTGCCGAGCTCAAGCGGCTCGTGCCCGGCGGGCACATCGAGCTGCGGTTCGCCTCGGATGCCGCCATCGAGTCCGCGGCTCACCTGCTGTCCGACGCCAGCCGCGACGATCTCGTGCTCACAGTGCCCTCCGACGGCAGCATCGGTGCGCTGCGATCGGTGCTCGACCGCCTCGACAGCGCGGGGGTCGTCGTTGACGACCTCAGCATCCACACGCCGGATCTCGACGATGTGTTCTTCGCCCTCACCGGCTCGAAGGGAGCCAAATAATGTCGTACGTCATCTCTGACTCCGTCACCATGCTGAACCGCAACCTGCTGCACGTCGTGCGGTATCCCGGGCTGTCGGTCTTCACCATCCTCGGCCCGGTCGTCATTCTGCTGCTCACCGTGTTCGTCTTCGGCGGCACCCTCGGCGCCGGCCTGCCCGGGGTGGACCCGGAAGGCGGCCGCGACGCCTACCTCGCCTACGTCATGCCGGGCATTCTGCTCATCACGATCGCCGGCACCGTCAGCGGCGTCGCCATCACCGTGTCGATGGACATGACCGAGGGCATCACCGCGCGCTTTCGCACGATGGCGATCTCCCGGGCCGCAGTGCTCACCGGGCATGTGATCGGCAACACCATCCAGGCGGTGATCGCGGTCGCGCTCGTGCTCGGGGTCGGCGTGCTCGTCGGCTTCCGCCCGACGGCAACACCCCTTGAGTGGCTCGGTGCGGCGGGCCTGATCGTTCTCATCTCCTTCGCGCTCAGCTGGGTCGGGGTCGCCATGGGGATGCAGGCGAAGTCGGTCGAGACGGCCAGCAACCTGCCGCTCATCCTCACGATCCTGCCCCTGCTCGGCAGCGGCTTCGTGCCGACCGCATCGATGCCGGAGTGGCTGCAGTTGTTCGCGCAGAACCAGCCGTTCACCCCCTTCATCGAGGCTATTCGCGGGCTGCTGCTCGGCACGCCGCTCGAGTGGAACCTCTGGCTCGCACTCGGCTGGAGCGTCGTGGTGGCCCTCGGCGGGTACATCTGGTCGATGCTCATCTACGAGCGCAAGTCGGTTCGCTAGACACGAGGAGGGGACGGCATACACTGTCCCCTCCTCGATTTCACCCCCCTGCCGGTGGGAGCGGTTTCGTGCGACTCTGTTATGAGCTGACGGCCAAGACCCTGCTGGAGAAATTTAGGTGGCACCCACACGCGCGAGCGAGCGCTCGCGCCTCGAAGAGTGCTCCAGCGAGCCCATTCGCACGCCGGGCAGCATCCAGCCGCACGGCGTTCTGCTCGGCTTCAACCGCGAGAGCCGCCGGGTCGTCGTCGTGAGCGAGAACGCCGCAGGCTTTCTCGGCATCTCCCCCGCCGAGATTCTCGGCCAGACGGCAGAGGAGCTCATCGGTGAGGCCGCGATCCCCGGGCTCGTGCTCGCCGCCGAAGGCGCCAACCCGCGCGACCTCGAGATCGACGGGCGGCTCTACGACGCCATCGTGCACCGCGACGGACCGATGTCGTTCGTCGAGCTCGAACCGCAGCAGCCCGACTTCAGCGAGCGCGATGCCGCGTCAGCCACCTACGCCGCGGCCGATCGCCTCGCCAAGCTCTCAAGCCGCACCGAGCTGCTCGCCCTCATCACGCGCGAGTTCAGCGCCCTCACCGGCTTCGACCGGGTGATGGTCTACCACTTCCACGACGACGGGCACGGCGAGGTGGTCGGGGAGACGCGCGCCGAAGGCCTGGAGCCGTACCTCGGGCTGCACTTTCCCGCATCCGACATTCCCGTGCAGGCTCGCGCGCTCTACCTGACGAAGACCTCGCGTGCGATCGTCAGCACGGTCAACGCCCCCGTTCCCCTGCTCTCGAGCACCGGCGAGGACGTCGACCTCACCCACGCGGAGCTGCGCGCCGTCTCGCCGTTTCACCTCCAGTTCATGCGCAACATGGGGCAGGCCTCCACCGTCTCGTTCTCCCTCATCCACGGCGGCCAGCTGATCGGCATGATCACCTGCGCCAGCAGCACCGAGCGCCGGCTGCCCTTTCTCGTGCGCCGCAACCTCGAGGTTCTCGCCAACCAGGTCGCGCTGCAGCTCGGCGCGGCCGCCGACATCGCCCAGCTCAAGCGCCGCGCACGGGCTCAGGAGCTGCGCATGAACCTGCTCGGCAAGATCGTCGCCTCTGACGACATCGCCGGCGCACTTCTCGACGGCGACTTCACCCTGACCGACGTGATCGCCGCGGATGCCGTCGCGGTGCGCCTCAGCGGCGAGACCAGCCGCACCGAGAGCGCCCCCGACCTCGACGCCCTGCGAGTGCTCGAGTCGGAGCCCGGGCTCGGCACCCACACCAGCGCGCTGCCCGTCGACCGGCCCGACCTCGGCGCGGCCTTCCCTGGCTTCGCCGGCCTGCTCGTGGTCAAGCTCGGCGAGACGGGCGACTACCTCGCCTTCTTTCGTCGCGAGGTCATCCAGACCATCGACTGGCTGGGCGACCTCACCGACCAGAACCGCGCAGAGACACTGTCTCCCCGCCTGTCGTTCTCGGCGTGGCGGCAGAGCGTGTTCGGCATGTCGCTGCCGTGGGGCGAGGCGGTGACCGCCGCATCCGTCATCGCGGCCGACGTCAGCAGCGCGCTCGCACGGCGCGAGGAGTCGCGGCTCGCCACCCTCGCCATGCTCGACCCGCTCACCGGGCTCGCCAACCGCCGCTCGCTCACCGAGCACCTCGACCGCCGCGCGGGCTCGAGCGGCGAGGTCGCCCTGCTCTTCATCGACCTCGACAACTTCAAGGCCGTCAACGACACCTACGGGCACGAGGCCGGGGATGCCGTCATCATCGAGACCGGCCGTCGCCTCGTCGAGCACACCCGCTCCGACGACCGGGTGGTGCGACTCGGGGGCGACGAGTTCGTCGTCATGTGCGAGAACAGCTCCCGTGCGGAGGCCGAGAAGCTCGCCCTGCGCATCACCGAGGCGGCGCGGCAGCCGATCGGCGACCAGGGCTACGCGGTCACCGCGTCCATCGGCATCGTGACGATGGCATCCAACTCGGCGACGTCAGAGATGCTCGAGCAGGCCGACGCAGCGATGTACCGGGCGAAGGTGAACGGCCGCAACGGCATCTCGTTCTAGGGTGGTCGCATGCCGCTGACCCCATCAGAGATCGCCGTCGCCTTCTCGAGCCACCGCTTCGACGAGGCCGAGCCCTACCTCGCTGACAACGTCTTCTGGGATCTCGTCGCGGCCCAGCCCCGCTTAGACAAGCCCGAGGTGATCGCGCTCACCGCCGAGTCCGCCGAGGCGCTGACGACCATCACGACGACATTCATCGACCAGCGCGTCATCGATGGCGGCGACACCGTGGTCGTTGACAGCGTGGTCGAGTACATCGCCGACGACGGCGAGAAGTCCGTAGTCAGCTCGTGCGACCTCTACGAGTTCGAGAATGGGCTGGTCGTGCACATCCGGTCGTATGCGGGAGTGCGCTCGTATTAGCCGAGCACATCTA
>JBIIAR010000103.1:0-7786 GCA_044239765.1 Microbacteriaceae bacterium | reverse complement strand
ATACCCAGCTGCTGCGCTGCTAGCTTGAGCGGAAGCCCGGAAGCATAGAGGTGCAGGATCTCGCGCTCGCGTCGTCCGAGCTGCGCCTTCGAGAAGTCGCGGTCAGCGTCGATCGCGGTGGCCCACTCGAGGTTGTTGAGCACCTCGCCGCGGGCGACCGTCGCGGCGGCGGCGATGACGGTCTTCGTCGCGGATGACTTGGGAATGACCCCCGCGGCACCGGCGGCCAGCGCCTCGCGCACACTCGCGACGCGGTCGGCGATGCTGTGCACCAGAACGGCAGAGCCGGTCGCCTGCACCCGCTTGACGTTCTCGGTGACGCTCGAGCCGTCGCCCAGCGACAGGTCGAGAACGACCACGTCGCACTCCCGGCCGTTGAGGCCGGCGACCAGCTCATCCACCGTCGCGGCGGCGAGAACGAAGTCGTAGCCCTCGTCGATGAAGGCAGATTTCAGCCCAAGACGCACCGACTCGTGGTCATCTACGACCGCAACACGAACAGCACCCGCAGGACGGGCACCGTTCGAGAGAGCGATCGCCATGCCCCCATGGTAGCGATACCACGGCGTCTAGGTGCCTTTGGCAGACCGATCAGTCTCGGTGGAAGGTGCCGATCGCCTCGAAATGGTGGGTGTTCGGGAACAGGTCGAAGGCCTTCAGACGGCTCAGCGAGTAGCCGCGATCGCTGAGCAGCCTCGCGTCCCGGGCGAAGGCGATCGGATCGCACGCCACGTAGACCACCTGGGCCGGCGCGCTCTTCACCAGGGCGCCAACCACCTGGGCGCCAGCACCGGAGCGTGGCGGGTCGAGCACCACGGTCGCCGCCCCTGCGCGGGAGCCGCCGACGTAGTCGGCGAGAAAGCGCTCCACGCGGCCGGTCACGGCCTGCGCGCCTGTCCACTCGGCGAGGTTGGAGCCGGCGTAGTCGGTGGCCTTCTCGTCAGATTCGACGGTCGTGATCCGCGTTGTCGGTCCAAACCTGTCGGCGACGGCCGCGGCCAGCAGCCCGACGCCGCCGTAGAGGTCGAGGTTGGCCGCGCGCGGGTCGAAGCGCTGCGGGTCGATGGCCTCCTGCACGGCGCGCGTGAGGGCGGATGCCGCCGCCCGGTGCACCTGCCAGAACCCCGTGTCACTGAGGCGGAACTCGCGATCGCCCACCACCTCGGTGATGGGGCTCGGCCTCTGGCTGCCGTAGAACAGCCGCGCACCTCCCGAGGAGGGGCTGAGCACGTCGAGCGTCGACCCCGGCTCAAACTGGTCGCCGAGCGGCGCGATCTCGTTGATCGCCGCCGTTGCGAGCGGCAGACCGTCGACGTGGATCACGCGGTGCGAGCGCGCCGCGAAAGGACCCGGTCGACCGTCGTCGCCGACGTGCAGGCGCACGCGGGTGCGCCATCCGGTTCCGGTCGGCTCATCGTCGATCGCCTCGACGGTGCCGTCGAAGGTCAGCCCTGCCATGCGCTGCAGGCCGTCAACGAGCACCTGGCGCTTGAGCTCGCGCTGGTGCTCGAGCTGGATGTGGCCGAACTCCGCACCGCCGGCACGGTCATCGGGATCGCGGTCGAGCGCTGCCTCTGCCCAGATGTGCTGCTGACGGAACGGCGACGGGGTGAGCACCGACACCGTCTCTGCCCGCCAGAACGACTTCTTCGAGTCACTGCTGATGCGGGCGAGAACGCGCTCCCCGGGGATCGCGTCGCTCACGAACACGACGCGGCCTTCCAGTCGCGCAACGGCGATGCCGCCGTGCGCGATGTTGGTAACGTCGAGCTCGACCTGTGTACCCAGCATGTCGCCCATCCTTCGAGCATAGGAGCCGCGTGCGCCTCTACCTCGCCTCCACGTCCCCGTCCAGGCTCGCCACGCTGCGCGCCACCGGCGTCGAGCCGGTCGTGCTGCCCTCGCACGTCGACGAGGAGGGCGCCGTCGAGGCGGCTGGTGAACTCAGCCCGACCGACATGGTGCAGCTGCTCGCGCGGCTCAAGGCACAGGCCGTCACCTCCCCCGAGATCGACGGCTTCATTCTCGGATGCGACTCCGCCTTCGAGCTCGACGGCCAGGTCTACGGCAAGCCGCACACCGCCGCGGTCGCCCGCGAGCGGTGGAACCTGCAGCGCGGCCGCGAGGGCCAGCTGCACTCTGGTCACTGGCTGATCGACCACCGCGGCGGGGTTCTCGGCGAGCAGCTCGGCGCCGTCTCGAGCACATTCGTGCGATTCGCCGGCGTGACCGACACCGAGATCGACGCCTACATCGCCACGGGCGAGCCGCTCGAGGTCGCCGGCGCCTTCACGATCGACAGCCTCGGCGCTGGCTACATCACTGAAATCCGGGGCGACGCGCACTCCGTCGTGGGCGTCTCGGTGGCGACGCTGCGCTCGATGCTGGCCGGCTTCGGGGTGGAGTGGCACCGCCTCTGGAACCGCGGGTTGTAGGCATCAGCAGAACGGCATCCGCCCGTTTTGTGGTGACCCGCCAAATTGGGTGGGCTCAGCGACCAATAGGCTAGGGGACTATGGCTCGCATCACGAAGGTTCTGATTGCCAACCGGGGAGAGATTGCGGTGCGTGTCATACGCGCCGCCCGCGACAGCGGTATCGCCTCGGTTGCTGTGTACGCCGACCAGGATCGCGACGCCCGACACGTCAAGCTCGCGGATGAGGCCTACGCCCTCGACGGAGCGACGTCGGCCGAGACCTACCTCGTCATCGACAAGATCCTCTCGGTGGCTCGCCGCTCGGGCGCCGACGCCGTGCACCCCGGATACGGCTTCCTCGCCGAGAACGCCGCCTTCGCCCAGGCCGTCATCGACGCCGGGCTCATCTGGATCGGCCCCTCGCCCGACGCCATCGAGAAGCTCGGTGACAAGGTCAGCGCGCGGCACATCGCAGAGAAGGTCGGTGCGCCCCTCGCCCCGGGAACCCTCAACCCGGTCTCGGGCGCGCAGGAGGTTCTCGACTTCGTCGACGTGCACGGCCTGCCCGTCGCCATCAAGGCGGCCTTCGGCGGCGGCGGACGCGGCCTCAAGGTCGCCCGCACCCGCGACGAGATCCCCGAGCTGTTCGAGTCCGCGACCCGCGAGGCCATCGCCGCCTTCGGCCGCGGCGAGTGCTTCGTCGAGAAGTACCTCGACGAGCCGCGTCACGTCGAGACCCAGTGCCTCGCCGATGCCCACGGCAATGTCGTCGTCATCTCGACACGCGACTGCTCGCTGCAGCGTCGCCACCAGAAGCTCGTTGAGGAGGCGCCCGCGCCCTTCCTCACCGACGAGCAGAACGCCCAGCTCTACTCGTCGTCGAAGGCGATCCTCAAGGAGGTCGGCTACCTCGGCGCCGGCACCTGCGAGTTTCTCGTCGCGAAAGACGGCACCATCTCGTTCCTCGAGGTGAACACCCGCCTGCAGGTAGAGCACCCCGTCTCTGAGGAGGTGACCGGCATCGACCTCGTGCGCGAGCAGTTCCGCCTCGCCGAGGGCGGCGTTCTCGACTACGAGGACCCGAAGCCGCAGGGCCACTCCTTCGAGTTCCGCATCAACGGCGAGGACCCGGGGCTGAACTTCATGCCCGCGCCCGGCCCCGTGAACGTGCTGCGCTTTCCCGGTGGCCCCGGAGTGCGCGTCGACTCCGGTGTCACCACGGGAGACGTCATCAGCGGTGCCTTCGACTCCCTGCTCGCCAAGCTCATCGTCACCGGCTCCAGCCGCGAGGATGCCCTGGAGCGCTCACGCCGCGCCCTCGACGAGTTCGAGGTGGCCGGCCTGCCGACCGTGCTTCCCTTCCACCGCAAGATCGTTCGCGACCCGGCCTTCACCTCGGAGCCCTTCAGCGTCTACACGCGTTGGATCGAGACCGACTTCGTCAACGACATCGAGCCGTGGAGCGGCTCCCTCTCTGACCCGGCCGGCCCCGCGCAGCGGCACAGCGTCGTGGTCGAGGTGGACGGCAAGCGTGTCGCTGTCTCGCTGCCCGCCAAGCTGATGCCCTCGTCGGGAGCCGTCTCGAACGCACCGGCGCCGAAGCGCCGCGGGGCGGGTTCTGTCTCTGCCGCGACCGGTGACTCGGTGAAGGCGCCGATGCAGGCGACCATCGTCAAGCTGGCCGTCAGGAACGGCGACAAGGTCGTCAAGGGAGACCTCATCGTCGTTCTCGAGGCCATGAAGATGGAGCAGCCGATCGCCGCCCACAAAGACGGCATGATCACCGGCATCAACGCCGAGGTCGGCGCGACGGTCTCGTCGGGGCACGTGCTGCTCAACATCGCCGACTAGCGCGCGACCAACCGCCCATTTGCGAACCAACCGGGCCTTCGAACGGGCCGGTTGTTCGCAATGGCCCGGTTGGACTAGCGGATGCCCGCTCGGGCCAAGTGCGCGCGCAGCAAGGTCGGCGAAATCGCCACCGCCCACGGCCATCGGGTGAACCCGTGTGACGCCGCGCGCAGGTCATCTTCGCGCACCTTCTCGTCGTACAGCACCCGCTGTGGGGTACGGCCGTTCATGTACTCGGGGTCGGTGTACTTGTTCTTGCCATCGAACTCTCCGATGACGTTGAACTCCTCCCACCAGAAGTCGACGACGTAAGACTTCCCGCTCGCACCGATCAGACTGGTTTGCAGCTGCGGTGCACTAACTCTGGCGAGCTGCATGCTGACCCGGCTCATTGACTCACCAGGGCGATCTGCTCGCCCGTCGGCAAACTCAATGGCGCGCCGGGCCTTGGCGGCCCCATGGTTTGCGCCGACGCGTCCCAGCTCTGTTAGCAATTGCTCGCGATTCAGAGCCGTTCTCGGCACGCCATCCAGGGGATGCTCGCTGCGTCGCAACGCCGCATCCGCTACCGTCACCGCCTGTGCGAACCCGACGGTCGACGCAACGTCGACCACCGTGGCACACAACGAGGTCACCAAGAGCCCGTCGATGGTCGCAGTCTGTGCAGGGATGCCTAGCCCGTGCCTCACGAACGAGGCGTTGCGGTCTGCTCCGCCCAACGGTCCTGCTACATGCGGAATGCTCGGCCACGACCCCATCCTCGGCAGGCGCCACGCCGCGGCAGCGGTGAGGTGCGAGAACACGAGATCGTCGCCGAAGTGCGCCGCAACGGCGACCGCTCGCGCGCGATGCTGGGCGTCGACCCCCAGAGTGGCCCACCACGCAGATTCGACGTACGCGCCTCGGTGAAGCTGCACCACCTCGCTGCGACGGTGGCGCAGCAGGAGCCGTCTGTGCTCGGCGGGCTCGAGATATCGGGTGAGGATTATGGACTCGGGCGGCAGGTCGATCATCCCGACCGTGCGAGCTCTCTGTTGAGCGCCAGCAGTCCGTTTGCGACCCAATAGGGCGTTCGAATGGGCCGGTCATTCGCAATCGCCCGGTTCGCCCGCTCAGCACAGGCGAACGTTGCCGCGAGAGATCGCGCTGCAGTCAGAATCACAGCGTGAACCCAAGGCCCGGCAGGATGAAAACGAGCCAGCGGATTATCGCGATCAGCTCTGGAAGATACAGGTCTCTCATGCCGCCGAGGCTAGGGATGCACGGCCCTCACCAGCGCGAGACCCCACAGGGTGGGGATGAAGGTCGGCTGAGGAGGATCAGTTGACGATGTGCATGGCCCTGGCGGCATCCGTGATGCTGCCCGTGAGCGAGGGGTAGACGGTGAAGGCGCGCGCCAGCTGGTCGACCGTGAGGCGGTGCTCGACGGCGAGCGCGATGGTGGCGATGAGCTCCGAGGCGTGCGGGGCGACGATGACGCCGCCGATGACGGTGCCGGAGCCGGTGCGGGCGAAGAGCTTCACGAAGCCGTCCTTGATGCCCATCATCTTGGCGCGCGGGTTCGAGGCGAGCGGCAGCTTGTAGATGTCGCCCTGGGCGATCCCGTCTTCAATGTCCTTCTGCGACCAGCCCACGGTGGCGATCTCTGGCTGGGTGAAGATGTTCGAGGTGATGTTGCGCAGCTCCGTGGGGTTCACGGCGTCGCCCATGGCATGAAAGACGGCCGTGCGTCCCTGCATCGAGGCAACGGATGCGAGCGGCATGAAGTCGCTGCAGTCGCCCGCCGCGTAGATCGAGGGCACCGAGGTGCGCGCGACGCGGTTGACGCGGATGTGGCCCGACTCGGTCAGCTGCACGCCTGCCTCAGCGAGGCCGATGCCCGCGGTGTTGGGAATGGAGCCGACGGCCAGGAGGCAGTGCGATCCCTCAACGGTGCGGCCATCCGCCAGTGTGGCGACGACGCCGGTGCCGTCCTTGGTGACCTTGACCGACTCGGCGCGGCTCTTCGAGAGCACGGTCATGCCGTTGCGGGTGAAGACGTCTTCGATGACGGCCGCGGCGTCCGCGTCCTCTCCGGGCAGCACCTGGTCACGCGACGAGATGAGCGTCACCTTGGAACCGAGGGCGGTGTACGCGGAGGCGAACTCCGCGCCCGTCACACCCGATCCGACCACGATGAGGTGCTCGGGAATCTCGTCGATCGTGTAGAGCTGCGTCCACGTGAAGATGCGCTTGCCGTCGGGCATCGCCGAGTCGAGCAGGCGGGGTGACGCACCCACCGAGACGACGATGGTGTCGGCGTCGATCTCGTCGAAGTCGGTGCCGGCCTTGCCGGTGCCGGTCGAGACGACGATGCGGTTGGGGCCGTCGAGGCGGCCCTCGCCGGCGACGATGCGCACGCCGGCCTTGATGAGCTGCGACTTCATGTCCTCTGACTGCTGGCGCGCGAGGCGCAGCAGGCGGGCGTTGACGGCGGCGAGGTTGACAGTGACCTCGGGGCGAACGGGGCGGCCGGCGTCGGATCGCGTGAAGAACTGCACGCCGAGGTCGGCGGCCTCGCCGATGGCGTTGGTGGCCTCGGCGGTCGCGATGAGCGTCTTCGACGGCACGACGTCAGTCAGCACTGCCGACCCGCCGACACCGACGCGCTCGACGAGGGTGACCTCTGCCCCGAGCTGGGCGCCCGCAAGCGCGGCCTCATAGCCACCGGGGCCTCCCCCGAGCACGGCGATTCGCTGCTTGCGTTCGAACTCATAGGCCATGCGGCAATTCTCCCCTGTTGCGCAACCGCTTCCAAAACGGGCGGATGCGCGGCAGCGCCTCAGGAAGGTCGTCGAGCAGCACGAATAGAGTGGGTGAATGGCCAATCCCCTCGACGACCCCACTGCAGACCCCTTCGCGATTGCGGCGCTGGCCGCCAGCGAGATCGCCGAGAAGACGGGGGTCGAGAAACACGACATCGCCCTGACCCTCGGCAGTGGCTGGGGCTCTGCGGCCGACCTCATCGGCGAGACCACGCACACGATTCCCGCGGACGAGATCAGCGGCTTCTCGAAGCCCGCACTGGTCGGCCACGTCGGCACCCTTCGATCGGTGCTGCTGCCGAACGGCAAGCGCGCCCTCGTGATCGGGGCCCGCACCCACTACTACGAGAGCCACGGCGTGCGCCGTGTCGTGCACTCGGTGCGCACCGCGGCGGCAACCGGTGCGACCACCATGATCCTGACCAACGGCGCCGGCGGCATCAAGGAGCACTGGAAGCCCGGCACCCCCGTGCTCATCAGCGACCACATCAACCTCACCGCCGACTCACCGCTCGAGGGCGCGACCTTCATCGACCTCACCGACCTCTACGCGAAGCGCCTGCGTGACCTCGCGCGTGAGATCGAGCCGTCACTCGACGAGGGCGTCTACACGCAGTTCCGCGGACCGCATTACGAGACCCCGGCCGAGGTGCAGATGGCGAAGGCGATCGGCGGCCACATCGTCGGCATGTCCACCGCTCTCGAGGCCATCGCC
>JBIIAR010000144.1:0-6293 GCA_044239765.1 Microbacteriaceae bacterium | reverse complement strand
TATGGCCCTGCTCGTTGTCGTGACCCTGCGCGGCGCCCTCGAGGTGCTCGTCGCGGATGCCGTGCTCGGCATCGCGCTGCTCACCGCGATCCTGGTGAACTCCGATCTCAGCCCAGAGAACCTCGCCCCGCAGGTCACCTCCCTGGCGCTGACGGTTCTGCCCGGCATCATCGGCGTGATGGTCGTGCACGGCTTTCGGCGCATGGTGCAGATCGAGCTGGACCGCGTGCTGGTGCAGAGCACCGTCTCTGCCCCGCGCTTCGCTGTCGGCATGCTCGCCTCTGAGGAACTCGCGCGCCTCGACCTCGCCGCCGAAGAGCTGCTTGACTCCGTTGCCACCGGCAAGACACCGCTGCCCCTGCGGCCTCGCACCGCCTCGGTCGCTGCCTCACTCGCGACCGAGCTGCGCCTGCACCTCATCGAGGGTCGTCGAGAGACCTGGCTCTACCACGCCGTCACCGAGTCCGAGATGCTCGGCAAGTCGGTCACCCTCATCGACAAGGGAAGCCTTGCCGGCCTGCTCGACGACAGCCAGCGCGACGGGCTGCTCTCGGCCATCTGGATGCTCGTCAGCGAGAAGCAGAAGCCCAGCGCCACCCGCACCGTGCAGGTGCAGGTCGGGCCCATCGCCTCGACCGGCGTGACCTCCGTCGGGCAGAAGCTCGTCGTGCCCATCGAGATCACCTCGACCGGCATCGCGAAGAACAGAGTTGACTCGTCGACGTGGGAAGCACTGCGGCGCGTCGGGCGCTACAGTGACACAACACGCGATTCCAGTGTAAAAATCGACGTGGAGTGCCTTGTCGACAACCCTGCAGACGTCTAGCGCAAGCCACAACAGAAAGGCCGTTCGTGTCCACCACTGAAGACCGCATCCGACTTGCCATTGTCGATGACCACCGCATGCTGCTCGGCGCCCTCACCGAGTGGATCCGCAATGCAGCGTCCGACATCAACATGGTTGCCGCCGTCGCCAGCTACCCCGAGCTGCTGACGCACCCGGAGTTTCCCGTCGACGTCGTGCTGCTCGACCTCGACCTCAAAGACAACATCCCGGTGTCGGTGAAGATCTCGGGGCTCAAGTCGACCGGCGTGAAGGTCGTGCTGATGAGCACGTACTCCGAGCCGAACGTGGTGCGCGAGGCCATCGCCGCGGGTGCCCTCGGCTACCTGGTGAAGAGCGAGGATGCCGGCATGATCGTCGAGGCGATCCGCGCCGCCGCATCCGGTGACAGCTTCATCTCGGCCGAGCTCGATCTGGCGCTCAGCGCAGGAGAGGTCGGCGGCTCGCCCAAGCTCAGCGCTCAGGAGCGCCGTGTCATGGCCCTGTACGGTGGCGGCGAGCCGGTCAAGGCGGTCGCCTTCCAGCTGTCCATCTCCGAGGAGACCGCGAAGAGCTACCTCAAGCGCATCCGCGAGAAGTACCGTGTCGCCGGATTCGATGTCGGCACCAAGGTGGCGCTGCGCAAGCGTGCCATCGAAGACGGCATCCTCATCGAGAGCGACCTCAGAGGGCCGGCCTAGTTCGCGGGTAACCGACCGCCGAGACGACCGTCGGCGCTGGTAGTGCGCAGGCTACGCGCGCAGTGGTCTGACACGCTGCAAGAGCGCTGACGCCACGGCGATGAGCAGGCCGAGAATGCCGAGCCCGAGTCCGACCCAGGCTGCCGACAGGTAGCCGAGGCCCGCGGCGATGGTTACGCCACCGAGGTAGGCGCCAAGGCTGTTGCCGAGGTTGAGGCTCGAGTGGTTGACGGCGGCGGCCATCGTCTGGGAGTCGCCGGCCACATCCATCAGCCTGGTCTGGATTGCCGGGGAGAGGGCGGATGCTCCGAGAGCCACCAGGAACGCGAAGACCAGCAGGCCCACCACCGATCCCGCGGTTAGCGCGAAGCCGACAAGGGCAAACAGGAAGACGGCGAAGCAGGCGAAGAGCGTGCGCATGACGTGCTTGTCGGCAAAGCGGCCGCCGAGCAGGTTGCCGACGGTCATGCCAACGCCGAGCACGACGAGGGCGATCGGAACGAAGCCCTCCTGCTGGCCGGCGACCTCGGTGACCACAGGCGCGATGTAGGTGTAGACCGAGAAGAAGCCGCCGAACCCGATCGCGCCGATGGCGAGGGCGAACCACACCTGCGAGCGGGTGAATGCCCTGAGCTCGCGCCTCATGGTGGCGGTGGGGTCACCGCCCTGGTTGGGCACGACGAGGGCCACCGCGACGAAGGTGAGGGCGAAGATCACCGCGACGGCCACATAGGCGACGCGCCAGTTGGTGGCCTGCCCGAGAAAGGTGATGCTCGGCACGCCGATGACGTTCGAGATGGTCAGCCCGCTGAGCACGAAGGCGATGCCACGGCCGCGCTGGCCCGGTCCCATCAGCGACGCCGCGACGAGCGAGGCGATGCCGAAGTAGGCGCCGTGGGGCAGGCCGCTCACGAACCGGGCCGCGAGCACGAACCCGAAGCTGGGAAGGGCAGCGGATGCGAGCGTCGCCACCACAATCACCCCAAGCAGCACCAGCAGCAGCTTCTTACGCGGAAAACGCGCCGCGGCTGCCGCGATCGTCGGAGCCCCGACCACCACCCCCAGGGCGTAGGCCGAGATGAGCATGCCCGCCTGGCCGAGCGCGTCCTCAGGGCGGCTGGCATAGAGCTCGGGCAGCAGGTCCTCGGCGAGGTTGGGAAGCAGTCCCATGGCGACGAACTCCGTCGCACCGATTCCGAAGCCGCCGAGGGCGAGGGCCAGCAGGGCCAGGCGCACGCGCGCCGGGCTGAGGGTGCTATTCACGAAGGTGGGTTCTCCTGCAGTGCGTCGTCACGCCGATCATCGCCGAGGGGCCAGCTCGTCGGCGCGGCTCCCGCTTCGTGCACCTCGACGTGCGCGGTTCCACGGTACAGGCGAATCACGGCGGTGAGCGCCCAGGCGAACAGCACGATGAGCAGCAGGTTGCGGCTGGTGAGAACGATGAGCATGACGTAGTTGACCGACAGCACGTAGTTGTACAGATAGGGGTAGATCGCCTGTGTGAGGGCGGCGATCACCAGCACGATGGCAGCGGGGGTGCGAAAGGAGCGCCCGCCGCGCAGCGACATCACGAGGCCGAAGACGACGGGCACGGCCAGCCAGCTCTCGAACTGCGGCGAGCCGACCTTGTTGAAGACGATGAAGGCGGTGACGAGCGCGAGTGCGAGCGGGGGCAGCAGCTGCAGGGTCGTCGCCCCGCGGCTGACGGCCAGCGCGCCGAAAGCGCAGACGACGATGGCCGCGATGCCGAGCAGGGGGTTCATCAGCGCCGCGGCGATCTCGGTGCCCGGACCCGCCACCTGGTAGGTGAGTATGGCGTGGTCGAAGTAGACGTAGGTCTCTGGCACACCGCTGCGGGCCAGCCACAGCCAGATGGTCGTGATGGGCGCCTCGACCTGCAGCCCGCGACCGGTCTGCTGGGTGATGAAGCTGAAGACGTTCGACCCACTGCCCATGAGCAGCGCCACCGCGACGATGACGCCGCTCGCGACAGCGCCGACGAGCACGATGCGCAGCCGCTGCTTCGAGGCGATGACGATCGCGGCGATGAGTGCGGCGGGCCACACCTTGATCCAGGTGGCGATCGTGAGGATGAGGGCGGCGACACGGGGGTGGCGTGACAGCAGCAGAACTCCGACCATGGCCAGCGGCACGGTGATCGAGTCGATGCGGGCCAGCGCGATCGGGCCGAGCAGGAACAGGAAGGCGACCCACCACCAGGCGGCCCGGTTGTGGTCGCGGAGGCGGCCCCATCCGGTCAGCACGCCGAAGGCCGTCACGTTGAGCAGCATGACGATGCTCAGCCAGGTGCTGGCGTAGAGGGTCGCCCCGAAGGCGAGGGAGGCGATCATCGGCACGAAGGCGATGATCGGGTAGACCCACTGGCTGTCGATGCCGACCTGGAAGTCGTTGACCACGAGCTGGTCAACCCAGAACTTGTAGACGCTGGTGACGTCGCCCATCGGGTATCCGGGGCCGTAGAGGTTGAGCAGGCCGAGCCAGAGGTGGGCGAGCACGAAGGCGGCCCAGAGGGTGAACGAGCTGCGCGCAACCCCCAGCGCAGTAGCCTTCACCGCACCAGCCTATCCGGGTAACAAATCGTAGCCAGACGACCGGTCGGCGATGATGGGAGGACACAGCGTTTTACCGACCGGAGGTTCTCATGCCCACGACCACACCGCGCCGCACCCTGGGCCGCGCACTTGCCGCGATCGGGGCAGCATCCGTGCTCGCCGTCACGCTCGCCGCCTGCCAGGCCGACACCACGGCTGACGCCCCCACCTCGGACTTCGTCACCGAGGGAAAGCTGACCATCGCGACCGGCGAGCCCGCCTTCGAGCCATGGGTGGTCGGCGACGCCCCCGAGAGCGGCGAGGGATTCGAGGCAGCCGTCGCCTACGCCGTCGCAGAGAAGCTCGGCTTCGCCAAGGAGGACGTCGTCTGGGTGCGCACCGGATTCGACGAGGTCATCGCCCCGGGGCCGAAGACCTTCGACTTCAACATCCAGCAGTTCTCGATCACCGACGACCGCGCCGAGGTCGTCGACTTCAGCTCGCCGTACTACGAGACCGCGCAGGTCGTAATCACCGCGGAGGGCTCTGCCGCCGCCGGCGCTGCCTCGATCGCCGACCTGGCCGGCCTGCGCATCGGCGCGGCCACCGGAACGACCAGCTTCGAGGCCGTCGAGCAGATCATCGCCCCGACCGCGGGCGCGCAGGTCTTCAACAGCAACGCGGATGCGGTGCTCGCGCTGCAGAGCGGAACCATCGACGCCATCGTCGTCGACCTTCCGACCGCGTTCTACCTGACCGGCGTCGAGATCGACGGCGGGCTCATCATCGGCCAGCTGCCCAAGCTCGACGGCAAGAATGGCGACGACCTCGGCCTGCTGCTTCCCCAGGGCAGCGCACTGACCGCGCGCGTCACGACGGCGGTCGACGAGCTGCGAGCCGACGGCACCCTCGACGCCCTCGCCACCGAGTGGCTGACGAACGCGGCCGACGTGCCGGTTCTGGGGTAGTAACTTCAAAGGATGAGTAACGCAACGGCCCGGCAGCCGAGTTCCATCGAACTCGACCGCCGGGCCTTTCGCCGTCGCCAGAGCACTGGATCGGTGCTGATCAGCATCGGCAGCACGCTGGTCTTCGCCCTGCTCGTCGTGCTGACCCTCTCTGTGCTGCCCGGCTGGCCGCGGGTGCGGGACAGCTTCTTCGATCTGGGCACGGCTGCCGAAGCCTGGCCGCGCGTGGCACAGGGATTTCTGCTCAACCTGCGGGTGCTGCTCTACTCCGTGGTCACCGTGAGCATCTGCGGCATGGCGCTCGCCCTGCTGCGCACGCTGCGCTCCCCCGTGCTGTTTCCCCTTCGCGCCCTCGCAACCGGCTACACCGACCTGTTTCGCGGCACCCCGCTCATCGTCGTGCTCTACATCGTCGGCTTCGGCATCCCCGGGCTGCAGGGCTCGCAGGGTGTCATCATCCCGACCGAGGTGCTCGGCACCGTCGCCATCACCCTCACCTACTCCGCATACGTCTCGGAGGTGCTGCGGGCCGGCATCGAGTCGGTGCATCCGTCGCAGAGGCTCGCCGCGCGGTCCCTCGGCCTCAGCCACGGGCAGTCGATGCGAATCGTCGTCATTCCGCAGGCGGTGCGCAAGGTCAGTCCGGCGCTGATGAACGACTTCGTCTCGATGCAGAAAGACGTCGGCCTGATCTCGATACTCGGCGCGGTCGACGCGGTGCGCGGCGCCGGCATCGTCGTGGCCCAGACCTACAACTACACGCCCTACGTGCTGGCCGGCCTGCTGTTCGTGCTGCTCGCCATCCCCACGATCCGCCTCACCGACTGGTTCACCGCGCGGCAGCGCAGGCGCGAGCAGATGGGATCGGTCGTATGAGCGTTCTGCGGCTCGAGAACATCCACAAGTCGTACGGCGAGACGGACGTGCTGCGCGGCATCAACCTCGAGGTCACCGCGCACGAGGTCATAGCCGTCATCGGCGCGAGCGGCACTGGCAAGTCCACCCTGCTGCGCACGATCAACCTGCTCGAGCCGATCGACGACGGCCAGATCTGGCTCGGCGAGCAAGACATCAGCGATCCGAGAACCAAGCCGGACGCCGTTCGAGCCCGCATCGGCTTCGTCTTTCAGCACCTCAACCTCTTTCCCCACCTCAGCGTTCTCGACAATGTGACCCTCGCGTCACGGCACGTGCTGCGCGTGCCGGCTGCCGCGGCCACCGAGCGCGGACTCGCCCTGCTCGACCGCAT
>JBIIAR010000060.1:0-9526 GCA_044239765.1 Microbacteriaceae bacterium | reverse complement strand
AGTGGTCACTCGCCAACGGCGTGCGCCTGCGCTTCATCGAGCAGATGCCGCTCGACGCCGACGAGCAGTGGGCGCGCGACAACATGGTGCCGGCGGCCGAGCTCATCGACGTGCTCAGCGAGCGCTTCACCCTGACCCAGCCGCACCGCCTCGACCCCTCCGACCCGGCCGAGGAGTGGATCGTGAACGGCGGCCCCGCCACCGTCGGCATCATCGCCAGCGTCACCCGCAGTTTCTGCAGCGCCTGCGACCGCACCCGCGTCACCGCCGAGGGCACGGTGCGCAGCTGTCTCTTCGGTGACGACGAGACCGACCTGCGCGCGCTGCTGCGCAACGGCAGCGACGACGAGGCCATCGCCCAGTGGTGGCGCGCCGCCATGTGGGGCAAGCAGGCCGGGCACGGCATGGAGCGAGCCGACTTCGTGCGGCCGATTCGCTCGATGGGCGCCATCGGTGGCTAGCGTTCGGTACTTCGCGGCGGCAGCTGAGGCTGCGGGCCGCGAGGAGGAAGAGCTCGTGGCGTCCACCGTGGCGCAGTTGAAGGCCCTGCTCGTCGAGAGGTACGGCGAGCCTATGAGGAAGGTGCTGGCATCCGGCTCGTTTCTTGTCGATGGCGTCGTGCGTCGTGATGACGCAGCACCGATCGGCGCGAGAGTCGACGTCTTGCCGCCCTTCGCGGGCGGGTAGTGAGGAGAGCCATGGCAGAGATATCCGTCGACAAGTGGGGTGACACCCGCTCGCGCACCATCGAGTGGAAAGACCCGAAGAAGCCGGCGCGTGCCGCCCTCGGCATGGACGGCCTCAGCTACCTGCAGGCACTGCTCGCCGGTGACATTCCCGCGCCGCCGATCATCAGCGTGATGAACATGACCCTCGAGAGCGTCGAGACGGGCACGGCCGTCTTCGGCCTCGTGCCCGACGAGTCGCTGTACAACCCGATCGGCGCCGTGCACGGCGGAGCGATCGCCACCATTCTCGACTCGGCGACCGGCTGCGCGGTGCACTCCACGCTTGACGCAGGCTGGGGGTACACCTCGATCGAGATCAAGGTGAACTACATTCGCGGAACGACCGACGACAGCGGCCCGTTGACCGCGACCGGTCGCGTGGTCAAGGGCGGCAGTCGCGTCGCCTTCGCCGAAGCCTCGCTCACCGACTCCCAGGGGCGGCTCATCGCGACCGCCTCGTCCACCCTTCTAGTGTTTGAGATCAGAGCATGAGCATTCCCACCCAGTACAGCGTGACCCTGCCCGAATGGGTGGCGGATGAGGTGGCTGGCGCTTCGCTGGCAACCGACGAAGAGAAGATGGCGCTCGTCAACCGCTTGGCCGCTCGCAACTTCCGCGAGAAGACCGGCGGACCCTTCGCCGCACTCGTCGTGGAGGACGGCCGCCTCATCAGCGCCGGAGTCAACCTCGTGCTCGCGTCGGGCCTGTCATCGAGTCACGCCGAGGTCGTGGCGCTCGGCCTCGCCCAGACCGCCGTCGGCACGTGGGATCTCGGCGCCGATGGCGCCAGGCGCGAGCTCATCGTCAACTGGCGGCCGTGCGTGCAGTGCTACGGCGCCACCATGTGGTCGGGCGTCACCCGTCTCGTTGTCGCTGGCGATGGTCCAGAGCTCGAGCAGCTGACCAAGTTCGACGAGGGCCCGATGGTCGCCGACTGGGCGGCGCAGTTCGAGGCGCGCGGCATCTCGGTGACTCAGAACGTGCTGCGCGAGGAAGCCCTTGACGTGTACAGGTCGTACGGCGAGTTCGTCGCCGCGGGCGATGTGACGGTCTACAACGCTCGTGACTCTGGGCCTATCGAGAAGTAGTCACTCGGTCGGGGCCGAGCACCTCAGAAGGAGTTCTCTCGCCACGACAGATCATTCGGAGTTCTGTCGCGGCGTTGGGCCGTTCTTCCTCCTGACGTGCACGGGCTCAGATGGCGATGACGACCCCGAGGATCAGGAATGCCAGCAGCGGCACCGCGACCACGATGACGATCGCTGTGACCCCGTCACGCTGCCCCGGCTGCCGCACGTTGGCCGCGATGCCCAGAATCAGCGCGAGCAGGCTGATGCCGCCGAAGATGCTCGGCACGACCGGCCCGATCACCGCGAGGAGCTCGCCGAGGGCCTCGAACACGCTGCCGCGGCTTGCCGACGCAAGCAGGGCAAAGATGACGGATGCGGCAAGCACCGGGATGCCGCCGATCAGCGAGAGAACGAAGGCCGCGAGCCCAAGGCGGGAGCTCACAGTCCCACCCACTCGGTCACGCCGTCGGCCAGGTGCTGGCGCTTCCAGATGGGAACGCGCTGCTTGATCAGCGCCACGAGCTCTTCGGTTGCGTCGAAGGCGGCCTTGCGATGGGGGGCCGCCACGGCGGCGATGAGTGCCGTGTCGCCGATGACGAGGTGTCCAACCCGGTGGCTCGCGGCCACGCGCAGGCCGGTGGTTGAGGCGATTTCGAAGCAGCACCCCTCGAGGAAGCGGGCTGCGTCGGGGTGCGCCTCGTAGTCCAGTGCGGTGACCGCCTCGCCGTGGTCGTGGTTGCGCACGATGCCGCGAAAGGTGACGAGGGCGCCGTGGGTGGAGTCGAGCACGAAGTCCTCGAGGGCGAAGGCGTCGAGTGGCTCGCTCGAGATCGACGAGAGGGTCTCAATCATGCGCGCCCCGCCCCGCAACCTGCGCGACCAGGTGGGGCAGCAGCTCGTCGAGCACGCTCAACCCGTCTTTCACACCACCGGGCGAGCCGGGCAGGTTCACCACGACGGTGCCGCCAGCGACACCGGCGAGGGCGCGGCTGAGCGCGGCCGTCGGGGTCTTCGTCAGCCCGAGAGCGCGGATCGCCTCGGCGACCCCGGGCAGCTCGAAGTCGAGCACCGCTGCGGTGGCCTCCGGTGTGCGGTCGGTGGGGGAGGCTCCGGTGCCGCCGGTCGTGATGATGACGGCCGGGTGGGCGGCGACCGCGGCGGCCAGCGCGGTGTGGATGTCGGCATCCGCCACCACCTCGGTCTGCGTCGAGTAGTGGCGCTCGTCGAGCCAGGCGGCGATGCGGGGTCCGGTGGTGTCGTCCTGCGTGCCGGCGGCGGAGCGCGTCGACGAGACCAGCACGACGGCGGTACGGGCGGATTGCGCTTGTCGAGATCCGGTCTCGACAGGCTCGACCCGCAGGTCGCTCTTGCCGCCGCGCTTCTCGACGACGCGCACGTCGGTCATGGTGGCCGCCGCATCCACCGCCTTGACCATGTCGTGCAGGGTCAGCCCGGCGATCGCGACGGCGGTGAGTGCCTCCATCTCGACCCCGGTCTGGCCGGTGGTCTTCGCGGTCGCGGTGACGAGGATCGACCTCTCGTCGAACTCGAAGTCGACGTTCACGCTCGAGAGGGCGATCGGGTGGCAGAGCGGAACCAGCTCGCTCGTCTTCTTCGCGCCCTGAATGCCGGCGATGCGGGCTGTCGCGAGCACGTCGGCCTTGGGCATGCCGTCGGCCTTCACGAGTGCGATGACCTCGGCCGTCGTCACGAAGCGACCGGATGCGGTGGCGCTGCGAGCGGTGACGGCCTTGCCGCCGACGTCGACCATGCGCGCCCGTCCGTCGGAGTCGAGGTGCGAGAGGCCGGTCATAGCTCCCAGACTTCCACGGATTCGCCCAGGGCGACGCTCGTCACCGACTCGGGGATGACGATGAGGCAGTCCGCGGCAGCCAGCCCGGCGACCAGGTGCGAGCCCGGCCCCGACACCGGGGTGACCGACTGGCCCTCGATGCGGCCGCGCAGAAACTGCCGCTTGCCGTCGACGGAGCGCACGCTGTCGTTGATCGCCCGCACCGACCTGCGTGCCTGCGGGTGCCCCGCATAGCCGCGCAGCACGGGTGCGACGAACACCTCGAACGACAGCTGGGTGCTGACCGGGTTGCCCGGAAAGCAGATCACCGGCATTCCCTCGAATACGGCCGTCGCCTGCGGGCCGCCCGGCTGCATCGCCACGTGCCCCACCCAGGCGCCGCGCGGTTCAAGCAGCTCGCGCACCACCTCGTAGTCACCGTGCGAGATGCCGCCGGAGGTGAGGATCACGTCGGCAACGGTCGCGGCCTCGTTGAGGGCGGCGAGCAGCAGCGCTGGCTCGTCGATCACCCGGCGGGCGAGAGTGACCTCGGCCCCGGCGCTCGTCGCCGCAGCCATGAGGGCAACCTGGTTCGCGTCGTAGATCTGGCCGGGTTCGGGCGTCTCACCGGCCGGGATCAGCTCAGCGCCGGTGGTGATGACCGCCACGCGCACGCGCTTGGCAACGGTGACGTGGTCGAGGCCGGCGGCGGCGAGCACCGCCAGATGGCGCGCCGCGAGCAGCTGGCCGGTGGGCAGCAGCTCGGATCCGGCGAGAGCGTCAGAGCCGCGGTCGCGCACGTAGTCCCCGCTCGAGCGGGAGCGAGTGATCGAGACCTGGTCGCCGTCAGTGGTGGTGTCTTCGACGGGGATAACGGCGTCCGCGCCGTCGGGCACGACGGCACCGGTCATGATTCGCACCGCAGTGCCGGGTTCGAGAGACGCAGGGGAGGCGGCGCGGGCCGCCACCTCGCCGACGATGGGCAGGGTTGCCGGCACCGTCGCGACATCGGCGGCGTGCACGGCGAAGCCGTCCATCTGCGAGTTTCTGAACAGCGGGAGGTCGACGGGCGAGAGCACAGAGCCGACGGTCACGCGGCCGAGAGCTGCGGCGAGCGGGATGGTCTCGGTGCCGAGCTCGAACCGCATGAGCTCACTCACCCGCGCAGCATGCTCTTCGACCGAAACCATCAGTATCTCGCCATCGTCGGGTCGTTCGCCTTCGCCCAGGCGTCGATGCCGCCCTCGAGGTTGCGCACGCTCTCGAAGCCGCGCTGCTTCATATAGTCGACGGCCTGCTGCGAGCGGATGCCGTGATGGCAGTACACGACCCAGTCCTCCTGCGGGTCGAGACGGTCGATCACGTCGGGCAGCGACCCCAGCGGAACGAGCAGCGCGCCCGGCAGGCTCGCGATCTCGGCCTCCCACGTCTCGCGCACGTCAAGCAGGCTCGCGCCCGCGGGGATGTCGCCCGCGGGCACCACCCCGCAGAACAGCTCGTAGTCGATGAGCTCGGTGACCGGCTCGGCACTTCTGCCGAACGCGATCTCGCGAAAGCGGCCGGTCAGCGCGTCATAGGTGGTGACCCGCCCGGCGAGCGGCTCGCCCACGCCGGTGAGCACCTTGAGCACCTCGGTCGCCATGACCGAGCCGATGACCGCGACCGTCGTCGGCAGCACGCCGCCGACCTCGCAGTTGTCGACGGTGCCGGGTGCGGGTGGCACGGGAAAGAGGTCGCGGTAGCCGGGGCCGCCGGGCAGGGCAACGCTCGCCTGGCCGCCGTACTGCGACACCGCACCCCAGACGAGCGGCGTGCCGGCGAGGGTGGCGGCGTCCGCGGCGAGGTAGCGGGTGGGAAAGTTGTCGGAGCCGTCGACCACGAGGTCGTAGGTCTCAAAGAGGCCGAGCGCGTTGTCAGAAGTCAGGCGGGTCTCGACAGGCTCGACCCGCACGGTCGGGTTGATCGCGCGCATGCTCTCGACTGCCGAGGTGGTCTTGTAGTTGCCGACGTCCTCGGTGCCGTGGATGGTCTGGCGGTGCAGGTTGCTCAGCTCGACGAGGTCGTCATCGATGACCCCGATCGTGCCGACCCCCGCCGCCGCGAGGGCGGGAAGAACCGCGCTGCCGAGGCCACCGGCGCCGATGACGAGCACCCGCGCCTGCGCGAGCCGCGCCTGCGCGCTCGCGCCGAAGCCCGGCAGCACGAGCTGGCGGGAGTAGCGCGGGTCCATCCCTCGATTCTGTCACCGACTCAGTTGTTCTCGATGAGGTCCCAGTTGATACGGGCCGCCGTCATCACGCCCTCCGCCGCGGAGCCGATCACCTGCGCGTTCGGCTCGGCGACATTGCCGACCGTCCACACGCCGGGCGTGCTGCGCAGGTTCTCTGGCGTGATGCCGAGGCCGGCGAAGGCGTCAAGGCGAGGATGCGTGACGGGGGCGACCACGAGGGCGTCGACCCCGAGAGACTCCACGCTCGCGATCGCGCCCTCGACGATCGCGACCTGACGCGACGTCAGGGACGCGACGTCGGCATCCGTCAGTTCTAGGTCGTGCAGGTAGAGCGTGACGTCGCCGCTGAGCTGGCTGAACAGCAGGGCCTGGTGAATGCTGCCCGGGCCGGTGCCGAGTACGCCGATGCGCTGGTCGCGCACCTCCCAGCCGTGGCAGTACGGACAGTGGATGACGCTGTGCCCCCAGCCCTCGCGCACGCCCGGAACGTCGGGCAGCTCGTCCCACACCCCGGTCGCGATCACGAGGCGGCGGCCTTCGTGCACCGAGCCGTCGCCGAGCGTGACGGCGAAGCCCCCGTCGACGCGCTCGGTCGAGAGCGCCTGGCCGTCAATGATGCGAGCGCCATAGCCTTCGACCTCAGCGCGACCGAGGGCGAGTAGCTCGGCGGGTGGCGTGCCGTCGCGGGTGAGGTAGTTGTGCACGCCGTCGGCGCGCGCGTTGCGGGGGTCGCCGCCGTCGATGACGAGCACGGACCTGCGGCTGCGGGCGAGGGTGAGAGCGGTGCTGAGGCCGCCGGTGCCTGCACCGACGATGATGACGTCTTCCATGTCTCTAGCGTTGGTCGCGCGGATGCGTCTGGCAAACATCCGTGCTGAAATAGCAAAGTGATTGCGGAAACTATTGCGGCCGTCGGCCCGCGCCTCAAGGCACTGCGCACCAAGAAGTCGATGACGCTCGTCGAGCTCTCGCAGCAGACCGGCATCTCGACGAGCACCCTTTCGCGCCTGGAGTCGGGGCAGCGCAAGGCGACCCTCGAGCTGCTGCTCGCGCTGTCGCAGGCCTACAGCGTGCCGGTCGACGACCTCATCGGGGCGCCGCCCGTCGGCGACCCGCGCGTGCGCCTCAAGCCGGTCACCGCCCACGGTCGCACCTACTACCCGCTCTCGCGCCGGCCCGGGGGAGTGCAGGCCTTTCGCACGGTCATCCACGCGGGCGAGACGCAGCCAAGCCCGCGCACGCACGAGGGCTACGAGTGGCTCTACGTGCTCGGCGGGCGGCTGCGGGTCGTGCTCGGCGAGACGGATATCGAGATCGGCCCCGGTGAGGTGGTCGAGTTCGACACCCGGGTGCCGCACTGGTTCGGACGGGTCGGTGACGAGCCGGTCGAGTTTCTCAGCCTCTTCGGCAAGCAGGGCGAGCGGATGCACGTGCGCGCTCGCGCATAACTCCTGCACTATTCGTACCTGCGCCCCGACACGCCGCTCGGCGGCCCCGGCCGACGCCGTTTGCAGGAGTTATGCACGAGTGACAACCGTGGATGCGGCTAAATTGGTTGCATGACCACGCAGAAGCGGAACTTTAGGGTCGGTGAAGCCGCGGTGTTGCTTGGCGTGAGCGACGACACAGTGCGGCGCTGGGCCGATTCGGGGCGACTCACCCTCACTGGAACTCCCGCGTCCATCGACGGTGTCGAGCTCGCCACTCTCGCCCAGGAGCTCGGCACTGAGGCGCAGAACTCGACGACCAGCGCCCGCAACCGTTTCACCGGCATCGTCACGAAGGTGACGAAAGACGGGGTCATGGCCCAGGTCGAGCTGCAGGCCGGCCCCTTTCGCATCGTGTCGCTCATCAGCCGGGAGGCCGCCGACGAGCTGGGCCTCGAGCCAGGGGTGCTCGCGGTCGCGAGCGTCAAGGCGACCAACGTGGGGATTGAACTCGGATGAGGGGGCTCGCCGTGCTGCTGCTGCTCGCGCTCGCCGGATGCGCTCCCGCGCCACAGGAGCGCGAGACCGTCACCGTCTTCGCCGCCGCCTCGCTCACCGGCTCCTTCGAGCAGATCGCCGACGCCTTCGAAGCCGAGAACCCCGACGTTGACGTGGTCTTCAACTTCGGCGGCAGCTCGGGGCTTGCCACGCAGATCGAGGAGGGCGCCCCCGCCGATGTGTTCGCCAGCGCGAGCACGGCGCAGCTGTCGGGTGACATCTTCGCCACGAACTCGCTCGAGATCGCCGTCGCCACGGGCAACCCCGGCGGCATCACCGGGCTCGAGGACTTCGCCAATCCCGACAAGCTCATCGCGCTCTGCGCTGTGGAGGTGCCGTGCGGTGCGGCGAGCGACAAGCTCTTCACCGAGGCCAGCATCACACCGAGCGTCGACACCTACGAGCAAGACGTCAAGGCCGTGCTCACCAAGGTCGAGCTGGGCGAAGTCGACGCGGGACTCGTCTACGTGACCGACGTGCTCGAGGCCGGTGTCGACGGCATCCCGGTTGACTCCGCGCCAGTGAGCTACCCGATCGCCGCGCTGACGAAGCAGGGAAACGCCTTCGTCGCCTTCGTGCTCTCGGCTAAGGGGCAAGACATTCTGCGAAAAGCAGGCTTTGGCACGCCGTAGGTCGACGCTGGCACCCGCGCTGTGGGTGCCAGCGGGGCTGGCCCTCGGCCTGCTGCTGCTGCCACTCGTCGCGCTGGTCGTGCGCGCTCCCTGGGCCCAGCTGCCCGCGCTGCTGACCGAGCCGACGGTCGCCCAGGCGCTCGGACTGTCGCTGGTCACCGCCGCCTGCTCAACACTCATCTGCCTCGTGCTCGGCATTCCGCTCGCCCTCGTGCTCGCGCGGTCGGCCGTGTGGCCCGCGGTGCCGCGGCGGCTGCTGCGCGCGCTCGTGACGGTGCCGTTGGTGCTTCCTCCGGTGGTGGGTGGTGTGGCCCTGCTGCTGCTGCTTGGACGCCGGGGACTCGTCGGGCAGTTTCTTCCCTTCGGAATCCCGTTCACATCCGCCGCTGTTGTCATCGCCCAGGTTTTCGTGTCGATGCCTTTTCTCGTGATCGCCGTCGAGGGGGCCCTGCGTGCCTCGGACCGGCGCTTCGAGGTGGCGGCGGCCACGCTCGGCGCCTCGCGCGCCCGTGTCTTCTGGCGCGTGACCCTTCCGCTGGTCGCGCCCGGCATCGCATCGGGGGCGCTGCTCTGCTTCACCCGCAGCCTCGGGGAGTTCGGCGCGACGATCACCTTTGCGGGATCGTTCCCCGGCACGACCCAGACGCTGCCGATCTCGACCTACCTGCTGCTGCAGACCGACCCGAACGCGGCGATCGCGCTGTCGCTCGTGCTCATGGTCGTCTCGGTTGCGGTGCTGGTGTCGCTGCGTGACAAGTGGGTTCCGGGGGTGGTCTCGTGAAAGCGTCTCTCTCCGTCAGCCGGGGTTCCTTCAGTCTCGAACTCGAGCTCGAAGTGCAGCCCGGCCGCACCCTCGCCCTGCTCGGCCCGAACGGTGCGGGCAAGTCGACGGCGCTCGCCGCGCTGGCCGGCACCGTGATCTCGACAGGCTCGATCCGCTTTGGAGACCGCGACATTCACGAGCTGCCGGTCGAGCAGCGCCGCATCGGTGTGGTCTTTCAGGACTACCTGCTGTTTCCCCACCTCACCGTGCTCGAGAACGTCGCCTTCGGCCCCCGCGCCCTCCAACTGACAAACCCCACGGATGCC
>JBIIAR010000059.1:0-9600 GCA_044239765.1 Microbacteriaceae bacterium | reverse complement strand
TCTCCTTGAGCTTCGCGATCGCCGACCAGTCCGCGGTGCCCGAGTAGTACTCCGCTGCGGTGCGGGCGTGCAGCGCGATGCTCGCGACCCCGGCGCCCTGGGCGGCCTTCGCGGCCTCGATGTAGGTGAGGTGGTCGGAGTCGATGCCCTTGCGCATCTTGACGGTCAGCGGCAGCGGGCCAGCGGCATCCACCGCGTTCTCAACGATCTCGCGAAAGAGGTCGAGCTTCCACGGCAGGGCCGCTCCCCCGCCGCGGCGGGTCACCTTCGCGACCGGGCAGCCGAAGTTGAGGTCGATGTGATCGGCGCGGTTTTCGGCGACGAGCATGGTGATGGCATCCCGCACGGTTTTCGGATCGACACCGTAGAGCTGGATGCTGCGGGTCTTCTCCGACTCGTGGTGGCTGATGAGCCGCATGCTCTCTGGCGTTCGCTCGACCAGCGCGCGGCTCGTGATCATCTCGCTGACGTACAGGCCCGCGCCGTATTCCTGGCAGAGCCGGCGAAAGGCGGTGTTGGTGATGCCAGCCATCGGGGCGAGCACGACCGGAACGTCGAGGGTCAGCGGACCGATGCGCAGCGAGGGCGCAGCAGACGTGACAATAGACATATGGCAATTGTCCCATCTTCTTCAGGCCGAGACCGCGTCGCCGCCGATGCCGCCGCGCGCGGGATCCCGATCGAGTTCATCGAGCGATTCAAGGCCAGCTCCCTCGAGGAGGCTGCGTCGATCATGGGCATCGAGCCGAGCGACATCGTCAAGTCGCTCGTGGTCAAGCGCCACGACGGCACCTTCCTCTTCGCACTCGTTCCCGGTGACAGGCAGATCTCGTGGGCAAAGCTGCGCGCCGTCGTCGGCGTCAACAAGCTGCAGCTGCCCGACAAGGAGGTCGCCCTCGACGCCACCGGCTATGAGCGCGGCACCATCACCCCGCTGGGCAGCACGACCGCCTGGCCGGTGTACGCGGACGAGTCGATCGTTGGCAGGCGTGTGTCGCTCGGTGCCGGCGAGCACGGGCTCAGTGCCTTCGTGCAGGCGGACGACCTCATCGCCGGGCTCGACGCCGTGGTTGCGGATATCAGCGACTGATGATCGTCGTGCCCGATGTCGTCGTCGACGGCTACGCACGCCTGCTGCCAGTCATTGAGGCTTTCCGCGCGGATGCCCGGTACACCGTGATTGAGACGGCCAACCGACCCAACATCGCCTACTACCGTCGCGAGGCGATATCCGTCTCGATTACAGGGCCGTCATCGATCGACGACATCGAGAAGAGATTCGTTCTGCCCGCTGACCTCGCCTTCAACCGCGAGAACAGGCACACCGTGCACCTCTGGGAGGAGGGCATCGGCATTACCTTTCAGCCTCCCTCGTCGAAGTGGTGGCAGGGTTGGCGAGCCTGGGAAGGGTACCCCCGGGGTGACGAGACGGCGGGCGACCACACGGTTCACTAGACCCCCTGCAACGCCCCCGAAGGGGTCGCCCCCAAAAGAGTCACCCCCGAACTAGTCACAGCCGCTTATTTCGGGTTACTATCACTCATCATGTGGAGCTGGGGGTAAAAGGTGGCTGAAGCCGGCGTCTTCGAAGACGGGCTGCCCGAGGGCTGGTACGACGATCCCGCGAAGCCTGACATGCAGCGCTGGTGGACTGGCACCGACTGGACCGACCACGTGCGCTACTCCGACAAGGTGCGCCTCTATGCGGTAGCGCCGCAGGCTATCGAGCTCGCTCCCGTTGAGGCTGTTCGGCCCACGGGGTGGATCGCGGCTGACACGGTCGAGATTCCGCAGCTCACCCTGCCGCAGCGTTACCTCGAGCCCGCCACACCCGTAGCCGACACCACCTTCGACGACTTCTACGTGCCGATGCGCGACTTTCCCGCTCCGAGAACCGCGCACGTTTCGGTAGCGGCCCCGCGCCGCTCCGGGCGCACCGGTGGCGTCTGGCTGATGGTGATCGCCGTCGTCGGCATCGCTGCCGGCGTTGCGCTCTGGATCCTTATTCCCCGGTGAGCACCACCGCCGCGTAGTGCGGCGGCTTCGGCCGGTACTCCACCCGCAGGCGAGTGCCAGGGTGGCAGGCCAGCGAGATGTCGATCTCGGGAGGAGGCTCGCGCACATCCCGGCCGTTGTAGTGCGTAGTGACGGTCTGAATCGCAGCCATCAGTCGCCCCGATTCACGCCGGGTCAGGGTCAGTCCCGACGCCTGGCGCACCAGCGCGAGGGTTGCGGCGCGTCGCGCGGAGCCCCTCCACAGTTCGGCCCCGGTGAGGGCAAGAAGGGCAAAGCCGAGGGCGATGACAGAGGCGATCGACAGCAGATCGGATGCCCGCACCAGAATCTCGATCAGAACACCGACGAACAGAACGCCGGCAATCCACCACGGCGCGCTCCGCTCGCGCGGAACCGTGATGACGAACTCAGACGTTGTCAGAGTCGATCGCGCGGTTCACAACCGCCTGCTCGTGATGGGCGGGAATCTCGCAGAAGTCACCCTCGCAGGCGGCGGCGTCCGGTGCGCCGACGATCAGCAGCGGCTGGGTGTTCGTCATGCGAGCTCCTTCTCCGGCGCCTGCTTCTCTGCGTGCACCTGTGCCAGCACGTTAGCGAAGGTCTCCGCCTCCTGCGCGCCCGACACCCCGTACTTGCCGTCGATGACGAAGAAGGGAACGCCCTGGATGCCGTACTCCTGGGCAAGGGCGACATCCGCCTTGACATCTGCGAGGTAGCGGTGCGACTCGAGCGCCTCGGTGACCTCGGCCTCGTCGTAGCCCAGCTCGACCGCGATGGCGACGAGATCGGGGATGCGCCCAACGTGCTCGCCATTGATGAAGTAGGCCTTGAGCAGGCGCTCCTTCATCTCGAGCTGGCGACCCTTCGACTTCGCGAAGTGGATCAGCTCGTGGCTGATCACGGTGTTGGTCTGGTGCACGCGGTCGTAGTTGTAGTCGAGGCCGACGCTCGCGGCGATGCCGGTGACGCGCTCGAGCATCTGCTCGACCTGGGCAACGGGCATTCCCTTGCGCTCGCTGAGGTACTGCACCGGGGTGCCCTCGTACTCGACGGGGGTGTCGGGGCTGAGCTCGAAGGAGTGGTACTCCACCTCGACGTTCAGACCCGAGGCCTCTGCCCCTGCTTCGAACTTGCGCTTGCCGATGTAGCACCAGGGGCACTGCACGTCGGACCAGATGTCTACCTTTATTGCGTCACTCACCCCGGGGTCAACAGACGCGCATCCGCGCATATTCCAACTACGAGCCCGGCTGGGTCGGCCGTCTGCGATTCCTCCGGACTGACCCACAAAGTGGCGGGTAGCCAGAAGGTCATCGAGCGTGTTGAAATTAGCGTCTGGCAGGGCCACCAGGCCCGATTTCCTTCGGGCCCTGCCAGAACTCTTTCTCAGGCGATGAGAGAACCGACGGAGTCGCGCTCATCCTGAAGCAGTGCAACCGTGCGCACCTCGGCAGGTCGTCCCAGTGCGCGGTACTCCCATCCGGCCGCACGGTACTTGTCGGCGTCCAGAGCGTGGCGTCCGTCGACCACCCGCTTGTGAGCCACCAGGAATCCCATCATCGACGGGTCAGCCCGACGGAACTCCTCCCACTCGGTGAGCAGAGCCACGACGTCGGCACCCAGCAGGGCCGCGCCGGCGCTCTCTGCGTAGTTGAGGTCGGGATAGGCGAGGCGCGCGTTGGCATTCGCCTCGGGGTCGTAGACCGTGACCAGCGCGCCCTCGAGGTGGAGCATCCGGGCCACGTCGAGAGCAGGAGCATCACGAATGTCGTCGGAGTTCGGCTTGAACGCCGCGCCGAGCGCCGCCACCTTAACGCCCTCCAACGAGCCGCCCGCGAGTTCGCGGATGAGATCGACGGTGCGCACACGCCGTCGGTTGTTGATGTCATCAACTTCGCGCAAGAACGCCACCGCCTGCCCGACGCCGAGTTCCTCGGCACGGTGGGCGAACGCGCGGATGTCCTTGGGCAGGCAGCCGCCGCCGAAGCCGAGGCCCGGCTTGAGGAAGCGCCCGCCAATGCGGGAATCGTACGACAGAGCGGCCGCGAGGATGTTGACGTCGGCGCCGGTGGCCTCGCAGACCTCGGCCATCGCGTTGATGTACGAGATCTTTGTTGCGAGGAAGGAGTTAGCGGCTACTTTGACCAGTTCCGCAGTGGAGAGGTCAGAGATCACCACCGGGGTTCCTTCATCGATGATCGGCCGGAACGCCGCGCGCAGCTGCTGCTCCGCCCACGGGGTCGACGCTCCGAAGACGAGGCGGTCCGGGTGCAGGGTGTCCTCGACGGCGAAGCCCTCGCGCAGGAACTCGGGGTTCCAGGCAAGCTCGAGCGAGGATCCCAGCGGAGAGATCTGCTCGACCAGCTTCGTGAGTCGTGAAGCCGTGCCGATCGGTACCGTCGACTTGCCCACGAGAAGCGCCTTGCGGTCGATGCGGCGCGCGAGCTCGGAGAAGGCCGACTCGACATAGGTGAGGTCAGCGGCGTGCGAGCCGGGTGCCTGCGGGGTGCCGACACAGATGAAATGCACGTCGCCGAAGGCCGCTGCCTCGTCGAAGCTGGTGGTGAAGCGCAGGCGGCCAGAGGCGAGCGCCTCGCCCAGCTTCTGCTCGAGGCCAGGTTCGAAGAAGGGCACCCGGCCGGCGGCAAGCGCGGCCACCTTCTTCTCGTCCACGTCGACGCCGAGCACCTCGAAGCCGAGCACCGCCATGCAGACGGCGTGCGTTGCACCGAGGTAGCCGGTGCCGATGACAGTCATGCGCGGGTGGTCGGCCACTGGCTCCGCCACGAAGCGTGCGTTGATTTCCACGAGTGTTCTCCTCCATATCGATGGGTATTTCGAATTTCGGATGCAATCGGGAGCATCCACGCGGTTGTGCTGCGCTCTCAGCCAGAGCAGTCGATGTTGCTGAACCCTTCTGCTGCGGCTGAAACCGTGTTGGTGCAGGTGACGACGTTGTCCCTCACCGGGGTTAGCGAGAAGCCGAACCCCGAGCCGTTGACCGCAGCGGAGTTGCCGCGGAATGTGTTGTCAGTTCCCCAGCCGTCGAGAATCTCGTGCGTCTGGAAGCCGTCGAGGGGCGAGTTGACGCCCGAGTTGTCTTCGATCAGCCAGCCGTTGCCCTTGATGTCGACCCAGGAGTCGGCAGCACTGATCTCTGACCCGTCGAAAGTATTGCCGCGCAGGATTCCGTCGCTCGTGCCCTCCTTCACGTCAATGCTCTCTGAGGTGGTTCTCTCGATGACGTTCGCCTCGACCACGTTGCGGTCGCTGCGGTCGGGCTCGCAGTCAGTGATGGAGCACCAGTTGGACTCGGAGCTGCCAATGTAGATTCCCTCACCGAACTTCTCCTTGCGCAGACCGGTGTCGCTGATGTGGTTGGACGAGATCACGTTGTCCGTGCTGAAACGGCGAAGGTGAATCCCCTCGTCGCCGATCGTGCTGACGCTCAGGCCGCGAATGATGGAGCTCGTCACGCCGTCAGCCATCAGGCCCTTCTGGCCGTTGCGCACAGCGAAGCCCTCCAACTGCCAGTGGGCAACACCGTCGAGGTGCAGCACGTAGCCCTTGCGGGTTCCTCCCCCGTCGAGCACGCTGTCGGGCCCGCCGCACAGCGCGATGGGCAGATCCGCGCTGCCATCCACTGACGCCCCGAAATTGCCGAAGAACGTGCCTGGGGCGAGCTTGATCGTGTCGCCGGGTGTGGCTCCGTCGAGAGCAGCCTGCAGCTCGACTCCGGTGCCGACGGTGATGGTCGGCTGCTCGCAGAGCGCGCCTTCGCTGGGCAGAGGGCGAGCGGGCGGCTCGGCAGACTCCCCGGGCGCGCGATCAGCCGATGACGGCTCCGTGGCGATGAGTATCAGGGTGACGGTGACAGCCGTGGCAAGCACGATGGCGACGACGCATGCCGCTGCGATCGCGATCCTGGTTCGCGTGATGGCCATCATCCACCTCGTCTTTCGCCGAGCGGACTCACGATGCCGCGCGTGTACGACGAGAGGGGCGCAATGTTCGCGTAGGGATCAACGATGGCTTGAGTCGAACGGCGACCACGAGCGAGAGCCGTGACGAGAAGCAGCGTGCCCAGCGCCAGCCACACGATCGTGAGCGGCTGAAAGAGCGAGCTGGCGACCGAGTCGGGGGTGATCGCGGGCCGCCAGTCCGTCGTCACGTTGCCGCTGACCGCGGCGCCTGAGGATGAGTCGTCGCGGTACACCGGGCTCGTACCGGAGCCACCGATGACATTGTCGAAGACCTCGGTGCTGACGGAACTGCCGATCAACGTCACGCCGTGATTGGTCAGCTGCGAGAGAGTGTTCTCTGAGATGAGCACCTCGGCATTTCTGACGTAGACGCCGGTGTCACCGCCTCGAACCCTGTTCTCGACGACGCTAATGCCGCTCGCACCATCGCGCACGGCGATGGACTGGCGCACCTGGCCGGTGAACTCATTGCCGCTGATGGTGATGTCTTCGGCGAGGCCGGTGGTGACAACGCCGATGCTGTTACGGGAGACGGTGTTGCCCTCAACCATCACGTCGTGCCCGCCCGCAATCTCGATGCCGTACCGCCCGTTGTCTGCGAATGTTCCGTTGGCGATTCGAGAGCCGCCATAGCTGAGCACGCTCGACCCAGAGGCGCTCGGCCCATCAGCGAGGGGCGCTCCGTCGATCGACATTCCGTTGCGGCCGTTGCCGCTCGCGATCACGTTCTCAAAGGTCAGGTTCTCGCTCGACCGCGAGACCGTGATGCCGTCGACCGCGTTGCCTGTCGACGTCGTGTCGGATACCTGCGCATCGGTGACGAATCGATGAAGCACCAGGCCGTCGATGAGGCTGTCCTTGACCGCGCTGCGCTCGATGGTGAGTTCTGAGGTATCCGTGACGAAGAGACCGAAGGCGTTGCGTTCGAAGGTGACGTTGTCGATGGATGCGGTGACCGATCCAGCACCTGCTGCGCGATCGAGAGCGAACGCCTCGACCTCGACGGTCGGCAGTAGCGGCGCAGAGCCGGGCTGCGCAGCAGCGTCGACCACAGCGGAGTCCGACGGCGGGGTCGGCAGCGATCCGCCGGAGATCGCGACCCCTCCGGTGTGGCCACTCCAGAACCCGAGGTCGGAGAAGAACGCGTAGCCAAGGGTGACAGCGCCGCCGATCGCGCGAATGTAGGCGCGCCCGTCGTCGGTGACGGCATCCGGCCGCCCGGTGGCGGTATTCCAACTCGATATGGTCACGGGCGCACTGATCGAGCCCGCTACGTCGAGCGTGCCTCCGAGCGACAGGATCGACACGAAGGACTCGTCCGTGCTCTCCAGAAGCAGGGTCACCGGAATGACTCCGTCGAGCCCGACGGTGAGGGTGGCCCCTTCGAGCACCACCAGGCTCTGCCTCAGCAGTAGGGCGCTGTTGGGAAGGATGCGAAGATCCTCGCCGAGCAGAATCGCCAGGTCATCGAGGGTGTAGGCCGCCTCGCGCGGAGTGAGCACGAGGGTTGAGCGCTCCCCGGTCTGGATTCGGTACGGCTCGGCCGCTGCGGCGAACTGCCACTGCGCGGCTGACGTGACCGTTCTCACGTAGTCGAGGCGACTGTCCTCGGCGGCGACGAGAACGGACTCCGCCGCGGGATCGCCCGTGTAGAGCCGACCCTGCACGTTGCCGTTGCTGGCAATCTCGTTGAGGCCGACAGCGCTCGGCGCGGGGTTCAGCTGCCCGGAGACGATGGCAATGCCACTCGCGATGAGTGCGCCGGCGACGAGACCGGTGACGAGGCCAAGCAGCAGTAGTCTCATGCGGGCACGCTCACCGGCTCGAGGGTGCGCGCCGTTTGGCCGTCACCGCCGACCTGATCGGCGTGACGGGTCAGCCAGCCCTGCTTGTTCATGGTGATGAAGGCGTAGACCTTGATAGGAAGCGCAACGAGAATGACGGCGAATGCGAGCACCGGCAGCAGCAGGAGGTCTTTCGGCTGGCGTCGAAGGTGCGAGATTCCGCGGATGCCTCGACCGAGCAGCAGCCAGCCGACAGCGGCAGCGATGCCGACAGTGGTGAGCTCCAGCCTGCTGAAGATCAGGTAGAACAGGGTCAGCCCCATCGTCAGCGGTGTGAGAAGAATCTGCATGACCGTCACCTTCGTGACGAACGGCACCCGCCAGAGCCAGCCCTTGGCGATTGCGGTCAGGTAGCAGCGGTACGAGTTGCGGCTCCAGCGCACGCGTTGCTTGACGAAGGCACGAAAGCTCGACGGAAACATCGACAGAGCGCGCGCGCTCGACTGGTGAACCGTCTTGTAGCCTGCCGCGATGACCAGCCACGTCAGCCTGCCGTCGTCACCCGAAATGCAGCGCTTGCCGAGGAAGAACTCGTTCTCGAGGTGGTCGAGCAGCGGCAGGATCGCTGACCGGCGGTACACGGCGGTGCGCCCCGAGAGACAGGGCACCGCTCCGACACTGCCCATGGCGGGCACATAGTCGAGGTAGCGGAGGTCAACAAGCCAATCGGCGACGCGGCGCCAGACACTCGAGTCGCGCTGGTACACGTTCTGGTGGGTACCGACTCCGCCTACGCTCTCGTCGTCGAACGGCATCTGCACCGCTACGAGCAGACCGGGCTCCCACATGGTGTCGGAATCGGTGAGCACGACAATCTCGCCCGTCGCCAGGCGAATGCCGGCGCCGAGTGCCGACCTCTTTCCCACGTGGTGGAACAGCACGGGGATGACTGTCTCATCCCCCAGGTCCAGAACCTGCTGGTACGAATCGGTGTCGGCTTCGTCGAGCACGATGATGATCTCGTCAGGTCTCTGGGCGCGCCAGGTCTCGAGGCACATCATGAGAATCTCAGGGTCTTCGTGGAACGAAGGCACGACGACCGATATAGACGCGCGGAACTCGGTGATGATCGGGCGGGCGCGTCGCGACAGCACGAAGCGGTAGAGCCAGAGCCCCCACACCACGAGTCCGGCGATGGCGAGGGGGAAGTAGGGCGCCGCAGCTGTGTAGAGGTCGCGGATGAGTGTCCAGTCGAACGCCGGTAGGTCAGCGGCGGGTACGGGGGCAAGCAGGTTCAGCACAATCGGGGTCCTTCGATCGGGGGCTAGGCGCCGACCTGTGCGGACGTCAGCTCACCACCTTGCGGTGGCGATCAGACGCGCGCGGATCCCCGTTGACCGAGACCCTGTGCGTTCGAGCCTCTCAATCGGGGTAGATGTCTCGAACAGGGCCTCTCGGCTTGGGAGTGAAGATACGCGCCCCTCATTCGGGGCACAAGATGTTTCCCACAGCAACACCTCGCCCGCCATCGCACGGCTCACAGCGCCTCGCGGCCCTCCGTCGGGGGACAACCTGAAACCACATGAGGAATTAGCGCACCTGATTTAGCCCACAAAAATACTGGGAAGTTTCAGCCGCAGGGATCGCAACACTTCGACAGCCGTTGGGGTACAGGAATCGTGTCGCTCTGAGTCTGGGCAAGTGTGGCGCGCACAGAAGAATTAACCTGCTCGAAACCTGCTTCGGACGGTGCCGCAGTACTACGAGCCGATGAGCTGCTCGGCGAGGTAGCCGCGCAAGCGGTCAAGTGAGACGCG
>JBIIAR010000058.1:0-9623 GCA_044239765.1 Microbacteriaceae bacterium | reverse complement strand
GGCCGACGCCGATTCCCATGCGCGTGTTGTCGTGCACGCTGGCCGGATGACGAAACAGCCAGACCGCGAACACCAGCATGATGACGGGCAGCGCATACGCGACCCGACCGAACAGGCCGCCGAACGTGTAGGCGTCGAGGGCGACCGCCACGACGTCGCTCGGCAGGAACCACTCGACGATCGCGCCGGCGATTGCCAGCAGGAAGATGAAGAAGGGAACGCCGTCGCGGCGCTCCTCTTTGGCGAGGGTCTCTTTGCCGAGCAGGCGGGCGGCACCTCCGACGACGTGGGCGAGGCCCATCCAGGCGACGGTCAGCAGGCCCGGCTCGCTGGGCGGCGGCGTCTTGGCGACCGGAAGTCGCTTCGTCGGCGCATTGCGGCTCGGCGTCGCGCGTGAACGCGTGGTTGTCGTGCGTGAACGCGTCGACGTTCCGCGGGTGCTCGTAGCCATACCCTCACGGTACCTTCGACCACCGGCGCAGCCCGGTTAGCGGGCTAGCGTGTCCCTGCGCCAGTAGTGTTTCGGTCATGACGGACACCGTTCGCAGCCTGTTCCCGCGCCCCAAGACAGCCAACGAGGGCCATCGCGTCACCACCTTCGAGCTGTTCTTCGACCTCGTCTTCGTCTTCGCCTTCACGCAGGTGACGGAGTACATGGCCGAGTCGCACAGCGCCCTCGGCGTTCTGCAGGCCATGCTGATACTCGGCTACCTCTGGTGGGGATGGGCCTCCTACGGCTGGCTCGCCAACCAGACCCACGTCGACGAGGGTGTCGTGCGCCTCGGCATGACGATCGCGATGGTGGCCATGTTCGTCGTCGCGCTGGTCATTCCAGAGGCCTTCGAGGACTTCGAGGGCGGACTGTACGGTCCGATCGTCTTCGTCGCGGCGTACTTCATCGTGCGTCTCGTGCATCCTCTACTCTACTTCATCGCCGCCGGCGAGGACTCCGCCCTGCGTCGGCAGGTGCTGCGCACGTCGATCTCGATGTTCGCCGGGTCGGCACTGCTGCTGCTCGGCGTGCTCATCGGCGGCGTCTGGCAGACGTGGATCTGGCTCGCCGCCTTCATCGTGGATGTCGTGCTCACCTACCTGACCTCCCGCGGCGGCAGCTGGCGCGTGCAGTCCGCCGCCCACTGGTCGGAGCGCCACGGGCTCATCATCATCCTCGCGCTCGGCGAGTCGATCATCTCGACCGGTACCGGCGCCGCCCATGAGGCGATCAGTGTGCCACTGCTCATCGGCGGCGTGCTCGCCATTACCCTCACTATCTCGCTGTGGTGGCTCTACTTCGACGTGACCGCGATCGCCGCAGAGCATCACCTAGCGAAGGCGAAGGGCGAGCGCCGCTCGGCGATGGCGACGGACGCGTACACCTACGTGCACCTCCTGCTCGTCGCGGGCATCGTCATCAGTGCGCTCGGGGTCGAGACCGTCATCTCGCACGTCGACGACACGAAGGCACTCGGCTGGTTCGGTGCGAGCGCGGTCTTCGGCGGCACCTCGCTCTACCTCGCCGGTCACGCGCTCTTCTGGAAGCGCGTCGCCGGCTACTGGAAGGTCTGGCGCCTCGCCGGTGGCGCGCTGCTGCTGGCCCTGCTCCCCGTCGGCGCGATCGTGCATCCGCTCATCGCACTCGGAATCGTCGTCGCGATCGCAGTCGCGGTCGCGGCAACCGAGACGCAGCGCTACTCAGAGAAGCGGGCGCAGATTCGGGAGACGCGGGTGTAGCTCACGCGGGCGACCAGAGCATCGTGGTCGAGTTGCCGACGCGCCCCACCGGAACGAAGCCGACGGACTCATAGAGCCGAACTGCGCGGTTGCCGTCCTCCACCGACAGGCTCAGCGCTCCGGGCGCCGCATCCTGCGCGGCCTGCAGCAGCACGCGCCCGATGCCGTCCCCGCGAAAGCCCTCGCGCACCCCGAGCGTCAGCTCGGGTGTTTGCTCGTCGACGAACCCGTAGCTACCGTCGCCGGGCTCGAAGTAGCGCATCCACACCGCGCCGATCGGGTCGGTCTCACCCTCGACGACGAAGCCGAAGTCGCTACCTGGCCGCCAGGTACCGAGGTACTTCTCGAGGGTGGCATGCGTCATCCAGTGCTCTGCGCCCTTGGCAGTCGCTGGATTCCAGTCCGCGGCGATCACGAAAACCTGCTCGAGAAAGGGCAGGTCGAAGTCGTCAGCCCCGCGGATGCGAAAGTCGCTGTGCACTACGCGGTGCCGCAGAAACCGATGCCGTTGTCGGTCGCGGCAACACCGTAGGGCTCCGCGTTGATGTCGATCGCGCTGAGGAAGACCACCGTGTCGATCACCGAGGCGTCCCAGTAGTCGGGAATGCGGTCGACCGCGACCTCGAACTGCAGCTGCCCGTTGGTGCCCTTGATCACGTAGACATCGCTGACATCCGCGTGGTTGACGACCTCGTCGGGTCCGCCGGAGTAGACGCCGAGAACCTCGTCGAGGCTGCTGCCGATGTGGATTCCGGTGTCGGTGTAGATCTGCTGCGTGTTGATGTCGATGCGGGTGAGCGCATCGCCCTGAGTGAGGATCGCGAAGGGGGCCTGCGGCCCGAATCCCTCGTCGATGTCGGGGTAGGTGGCTGTCCAGATACCCGGCAGGCCCTCGGCCTCACAGGCGTTCGGGTCGAAGGTCGCCAGGTTGAGAGACGGGTTGTCGCTCGGCGGCGTCAAGCCGATCTGCAGCTCGCCGAGCCCTTCGGTGCTGAGGGTGAGGTCCTCGAGGTCAGGCTTGCTGGGGTCAGGTGCGCTCGCCGTCTCTGTCGGCGTGGGCGTCTCGCTCGGAGCCGCCGTCGAGCCGGTGTCGCCGCTCTGATCACAGCCGGTCAGCAGTAGAGCCGAGATTCCGACGATGGCGACAATGGACAGTCCGCGAATTCTGCTCATGCTTTCAGTACACCCGTTTGCGGGGCAGCTCACAAGTCGAGAAGGTCACGCTTCTATGACGACCGGGATGATCATGGGCTTGCGACGGTGCTGCGTGTTGACCCAGCGCCCAACCGTGCGGCGAATGACCTGCTGGAAGGCGTGCGTGTCGCGCGTTCCGTTCGCAGCCGCATCCTCGAGGGCCTTGACCACATGCGGCAGCACGTCGTTGAACACGGCCTCGTCTTCAGCGAAACCTCTCGCCTGAATCTCGGGCCCGACGATGACCTTGCCGGTCTGCGCGTCGACGGCGACGAAGATGGAGATGAAGCCCTCCTCGGCGAGGATTCGACGGTCTTTAAGGTCGGCATCCGTGATCTCTCCGACGCTCGAGCCGTCAACGTAGACGAATCCGAGATCGAGCTGGCCGACAACCCTGGCCACCCCGTCGCGCAGGTCGATGACAGTGCCGTCCTCGGCGATGATCGTGTTCTCGGCGGGCACGCCGGTCTGAATAGCCAGGTTGGCGTTGGCGACCAGGTGGCGGTACTCGCCGTGCACGGGCAGCACGTTCTTCGGCTTGAGGATGTTGTAGCAGTAGAGCAGCTCCCCCGCGGCCGCGTGACCAGAGACGTGCACCTTCGCGTTCGCCTTGTGCACGACGTTGGCGCCCAGCTTGGTGAGGCCGTTGATCACGCGGTACACGGCGTTCTCGTTGCCGGGGATCAGGGACGACGCGAGGATGACGGTGTCGCCCTCGCCGACCGTGATCGACGGGTGCTCCATGTTCGCCAGCCGCGAGAGCACGGCCATCGGCTCGCCCTGGCTGCCCGTCGACATGTAGACGAGCTGGTTGTCGGGGTAGTCGCCCGCCTTCTTCACGTCGACGAGAACGCCGTCCGGCACGTGCAGGTAGCCGAGGTCGTTGGCGATGCCCATGTTGCGCACCATCGATCGGCCCATCAGAACGACCTTGCGGTTGTTCGCGACGGCCGCGTCGAGCACCTGCTGCACGCGGTGCACGTGACTGGAGAAGCTCGCCACGATGACACGCTTCTTCGCCTTGGCGATGACACTCTCGAGCACCGGGCCGATGTCGCGCTCGTTGGGGGTGAACCCGGGCACATCGGCGTTCGTGGAGTCGGGAAGGAACAGGTCGACGCCGGCCTCGCCGAGGCGGGCGAAGGCCCGCAGGTCGGTGATGCGGTCGTCGAGTGGCAGCTGGTCCATCTTGAAGTCACCGGTGTGCAGAACGACGCCGGCCTTCGTCTTGATGGCCACGGCGAGCGCGTCGGGAATGGAGTGGTTGACCGCGATGAACTCGAGGTCGAACGGCCCCATCTGCTCTGTCTGGCCCTCTTCGACGTTGAGGGTGTACGGCGTGATGCGGTGCTCTTTGAGCTTCGCCTCGATGAGGGCGAGGGTCAGGGTCGAGCCGATCAGCGGGATGTCCTGGCGCAGCTTGAGCAGGTAGGGAACCGCGCCGATGTGGTCCTCGTGGCCGTGCGTGAGCACAACGCCGAGCACGTCGTCGAGGCGGTCCCTGATCGGCGAGAAGTCGGGAAGGATCAGGTCGACGCCCGGCTGGTGCTCCTCAGGAAACAGCACTCCGCAGTCGACGATGAGGATCTTGCCGTCGATCTCGTAAGAGGTCATGTTGCGGCCGATTTCCCCCAGACCGCCGATGGGGATGACGCGGAGGGTTCCCGCTGCGAGCTTGGCTGGTTCTTTGATCGTGACGGGCATCTGGTCCTTTTGTTTTAGCGAGTGGTGCCGGCGACCTTGGGAAGGGCGCCTCCGGCTGCCGCGTTGCGGTCCGGGCGGAAGTTGGTGAGGTCGAGACCCGGGATGCTGCCCACCAGGGCGATCTCGTCCTCGATCATGGCGGCCTCGAAGTCCTCGGGGCCGACGAGCGGAAGCCGCACGCGCGGGCTGCCGATGCGCCCGAGGCCGTGCAGGATGTACTTGGCCGCGACCGTGCCCGGCACGTGGGTCATGACGGCGCGCACCAGCGGCTCGAGCTGCTTGTGCGCCGCGGTCGCGGTGTGCAGGTCGCCCTTGTTCACGGCGTCCACGATGACACGGTACGGAGCGGCGGCGATGTTGGCCGTCACGCCGATCAGCCCGGTCGCACCGATCGAGAGGTGGGGAAGCACGTTCGCGTCGTCGCCGGAGAAGTAGAGAAGGTCCGTCTGGTTGAGCACCCGGCTCACCTCGCTGAAGTCGCCCTTGGCGTCTTTGATAGCGCGGATGTTGGGGTGCTTAGCGGCCCGCAGAATCGTCTCGTACTTGATCGGGATGCCGGTTCGCCCCGGGATGTCGTAGAGGATGACAGGAAGGTCGGTCGCGTCCGCGATCATGCGGAAGTGCGTGAGCACGCCGGCCTGCGTCGGCTTGTTGTAGTACGGCGTGACGATCATCACGGCGTCCGCACCGGCCTTCTCGCTGGCCTTGTAGAGCTCAATGGCGTGAGCGGTCTCGTTGGAGCCACCGCCGGTGATGATCTTGGCACGGCCGTTGCTGACCGACTTCGCGACCTCGACGAGCCGCAGCTTCTCGGGGTCGGTGAGGGTGCTGGTCTCTCCGGTGGTGCCGGTGACGACGATGCCGTCGGCCCCGTCGGTGATCACCGCGTCGATGTGCTTCTCCACATCGGCCCAGTCGACCTCTCCGTCGGCAGTGAACGGGGTCACAAGCGCGACAAGAACCTGGCCAAAGGGGTTATCAGGCGTAGACACCTCTACAGGCTACCGTTTGGGCCCATGCGACCTCGACACTGACCGCCCGTCGATCTCCGTTTGCTTGATCGCGACTCCAGTGCACGCAGGTACCGGGTGTTCTCGGCCGCGAGCTGTGCTCCGGCACCTCGATGTGCAGTGGCTCGCTCAGGTCGAGGGTGCGGCCGTGAAAGGTGAGCGCTGACACGCAGGCAAGTCGCCCACCCGCACGCCACGCACGCAGCAGCACCTCGTTCGTGCCGGGCAGCGCCCACCACCCTTGACGCACATGAATGAGTTTTCGGTAGTTGCGAGACCAGCGGATCATCTCCGTGTCCATTCCGATGGCGAGCAGCTCACGCGTACGCACGAGCCCGTGATGACGGGCAAACAGCTCGCTACGAGCATCCATGCGCTCAGAGTCGCAAGGTCACGGCGACGGCATACCAGCGACCTCAGATCTGTGGACAAAGCTCGAGGAGGCGAGCGTGCCCGCCGCGTTCATGAAAACGAGGGACGCAATGCAGAGCCCCTCGTTTTCATGAACGCCCTGCGAGGCACGGCGCAGCTCAGGTGCGCGGCAGGTCGCCTCGCGGGTCGCGGCCGACATAGAAGCGCCGGTAGTAGAGCTTCTGGGCGAGGCGCCCGAGGCAGCCGAGCCAGACGAGCGCGAAGAAGCCGAGGAACTCCACCTGCACGAGGCGGCCGATCAGGTCGATCTTGTCAGCGTTGTACATCGAGAAGATGGCCACCAAGACGACAAACGCGGCCAGAGCGAGCGAGCCAAATACGAGCAGCGGCCAGAGCGACTGGCCGTGCAGGTCTGCGGCACGCTCGTGGCGGCGCAGGGCGCGGGGTGTTGTCTGGTGGCGCACCCACGGTCCGATGGCCAGAAAACCGCGCACGAGGGTGATGGTTCCGGCCACCACGGCGATGACGGGTCCTAAGAGCAGCAGACCGGCACGGCGGTTGCTCGAGGCGTAGATGATGCTCGGCTCGAGCGCCACGGCAACCAGGCCGGTGCCCGCGATGACCAGCATAAGCAGCGCAAGGAACAAACCGACCCACGGATTGCGCGGGTGCAGGCGTCCATCGCGGTCGGTCGGGGGCGTGAGGGAGGCGGCGGGCCCGACGCCGTTGGGTCCGTCGACGCGGTCGCCGTAGTCCAGCGGCACTAGTCGACCAGGCCGAGGCCGTGCGGCATCCGCTCGCCTGTTTCAGCGACGCGAGCACGCACGCGGGAGTACCAGCGCAGGCGCCGGCCGCTGAGCACCAGGCCCACAGCGATGATCGGCAGGATGCAGAGCCCCGCGATCCAGATGCCGCCGTAGTTCGGCATGAGGCCGGCGAGGGAGAGAGCAGTCACGGCAATCACCGGCACCGCGAAAACGGCGAGAAAGACGAAAGGCAGCACAGGGCTGGAAAAGGCCTTGTTCGACGTGGTCGTGACCGCGGGCTTCGGCGGATTCGCGTAGCCGACCTCCTTGCCGAGCTCGAGGATGCGAAACCAGTCCCCGATGTAGCGAACGTGCTCATCGCTGAAACCCTCGACGCGCATTCGGCCCTCGGGAAAGTCGAACTCACCGACGACCGCGGAGCGCGTGGCCTTCGCCGCGTAGAGAAAGCGAATCGCCTGAGAATACGGCGGCCAGGTGGCCGTGCCGTCGAAGCGGCGAAAGAACTCGGCTGGTTCAGGCGTGTGCGTGAAGGTGCGGATGCCCGCCGCAGCCTCGAAGGCCGAATTCGTTTCTATGGCGAGACCCGGCCGTTCTCGTTGAACGACGCGTAGGTCACCGGCATGAGCTCGGCCCAGAAGCTCTCCATCTGCTCCGCGGCCATCTCGATCTCGCGCTGCGGAAAGGAGGGAAAGTGCGTTCCCTCGCGCTTGGTGCGCAGCGAGAGAAAGTTCATCAGCGAGCGGGCGTTCATCGTCACGTACATCGACGAGTAGATGTTGAGCGGCAGCACGATGCGTGCGACCTCGCGGGCGATACCCGCGTCGAGCATGCGCTGGTAGGAGGCGAAGGCCTCGGTCGAGACGGCGCGAGCCTCCGACTGGGCCAGCTCCGTCTGCTCTGGTGTGCCCGGCACGAAGTCGTAGGCGCCGGGCTTGCCCTGCTGCACGAGGTTGCGCTGCGCTCCCGGAACGTAGAACACGGGGTTGAGCTCGCGGTAGCGCCCGCTTTCCTCGTTGTAGGAGGCGATGCGGTGGCGCATGAACTCGCGGAACACGAAGATCGGTGCCTGCACGTAGAAGGTCATCGAGTTGTGCTCGAAGGGCGAGCCGTGGCGGTCGCGCATCAGATAGTTGATGAGGCCCTTCGACTTGGACGCATCGGTCGTCTCGTCCTGCGCGGCGTCGAGGGTCTTCTCGCCCTGCGTCGACACGCGCGCGGCGAACAGCACGTCAGCGTCACTGGCATTGGATCGAACAAGCTCAACGGTGATGTCGGAGCGGAAGACAGGCGTTTTCGATTCGTCAGGCACGCCCTCACGATACCGACAGGCGGTGTCATAGTGCGTCACAGAACGCCGCCGTTCGCAGATCGGACGTACTTTTTGACCATGCTCCCGCTCATCGTCGTCGCTGCCCTCGTGGCGTTCGCGACCACGCTCGGCCTCGTCTACCGCGCGCTCAACGGTCGGGCGACGCAGGTCAACCGCAGCCTCGACCTGCCCGCCGAGGTCATTCTCGGCCGGGACGCCACCCTGCTGCAGTTCTCGACCGAGGTGTGCTCGCCGTGCCGAGCGACACACACCGTGCTGGATGCGGTCGCCAGCGACCGGGACGGCATCACCCACGTCGACCTCGACCTCTCCCACCGCCCCGACCTTGCAAGCCAGTTCAACATTCTGCAGACCCCGACGACCCTCATTCTCGACGGGAGCGGCACCGTGCGCGCTCGCATCGGCGGCGCACCCAAGCGGGCCACCGTGCTCGCGGAGCTCGACCGCATCCTCGTTCCCGCAGCCTAAGGAAACCCCGTGTCCTCTACCCAAGGAATCGACCCGCGCTCTCCGAGATTCGGCGCAGGCATCACCGCCGTGCTGCTGCTCGTGGTGATAGGGCTCACCGTCGCGGGCGTCTCGCTGGCACCGACCATCCTCTTCGCTCTGCTCGTCGCGCTGTTTGCGTGGGGCGCGTTCGCGGGCATCCGACGTCACCCCTACGGCGCGGTCTTCCGAGCGCTGATCCGCCCGCGGCTGAAGCCCCCGACCGAGCTCGAGAACCCTGCTCCACCGACTTTCGCGCAGGGCGTCGGCTTCGTCATCACGGGGGTGGGGCTTGCCCTGCACCTGGCGGGTGTTCCGTACGCGCTGGTGATTGCCGCATCCGCTGCGTTCATCGCGGCCTTCCTCAACTCGGTCTTCGCCTACTGCCTCGGGTGCCAGATCTACCTTCTCTTGGTACGTGCTGGGATTCTGTCTCGAAAAGGCAGCCGCAGGGGTGCCGCCGCCGCCTAAGCGACCTAGGCTGACTGCATGTCAGTGACCAGTGAAGCAACGACCCTGTGGTTCGGCGATCTCTTCGGAGGCAACGGAACCACGTCCCTCGACTCATCTGATGCGGCCGAGTTTCCCGTGAGCTGGGCTGCCCGCTCGCAGGGTGCCGCCGGCAAGACCAACCCCGAGGAGCTGCTCGGCGCCGCGCACTCCGCGTGCTACTCGATGGCCTTCGCCAACGGGCTCGCCGAGAACGGCACCCCGCCCGAGAGCCTGCAGGTGACGGCGGCCGTGACCTTCGAGCCGGGTACCGGCATCACCGGAAGCCACCTGCTGGTGAGCGCCAAGGTGCCCGGACTCTCTGACGAGGACTTCCAGCGCCTTGCGATCGCCGCCAAGGAAGGCTGCCCGGTCTCGCAGGCGCTCACCGGCATCGAGATCACCCTCGAAGCCAGCCTCGCCTGATGCACGTAGTCGTCGGCGGCGCATCGGGGTATGTCGGCACCGAGCTGCTGCACCAGCTGGGTGAGGCCGGCCACACCATCGTTCGCCTGGTGCGCCGTGAGGCGCAGGGGCCGA
>JBIIAR010000056.1:0-9645 GCA_044239765.1 Microbacteriaceae bacterium | reverse complement strand
GGCATCGCGGGCACGCTCTACCTGCTGTTCCCCGAGGCGGTGCTGCTCGACCTCGGCGGGCCGTGGTTCTGGCTGTTCTCCGGCATCATCCTGTTCGGCGGCGTCATCGAGAACATGCGCAACATCGCGCTCTCGACGACCGTCACCCTGCTCGTTCCTGAAGAGAAGCACGCCAATGCCAACGGCCTCGTCGGCACGGTCACCGGCATCGCCTTCCTCGTCACCAGCGTGTTTTCCGGCCTCTCGATCGGCCTGCTGGGCATGGGCTTCACCCTGCTCATCTCCATCGTCTTCACAGCGGCCGTGCTTGTGCACCTGCTGACCCTCTCGATTCCCGAAGAGAAGCCGGTGGTCGATGCGAAGGCGCCGCTCATCGATGTGAAGGGCGCGTGGGGCGCCATCCGTCTCGTTCCCGGCCTGTTCGCCCTCATCATCTTCTCGACCTTCAACAACCTCATCGGCGGCGTCTACATGGCGCTCATGGATCCCTACGGCCTCGAGCTCTTCGCCGTCGAGTGGTGGGGCGTCGTGCTCGGCATCAGCTCGACCGGCTTCATCATCGGTGGCCTGCTCGTCGCCAAGTTCGGACTCGGCAAGAACCCGATTCGCACGATGCTTATGCTCGTCATCGTGATGGGGCTCATCGGCGCCCTCTTCACGATTCGCGAGTCGTGGCTGCTCTACGCCGTCGGCATCTGGGCCTACATGGTCATCATCCCGGCCATCGAGGCATCGGAGCAGACCGTGATTCAGAAGGTCGTGCCCTTCACGACACAGGGCCGCGTCTTCGGCTTCGCCGCGGCCTTCGAGGCGGCGGCCGCACCGGTCACGGCCTTCCTCATCGCGCCGATCGCCGAGTTTCTCATCATCCCCTACATGCGAACGGATGCGGGGGAGCAGACCTGGAGCTGGCTGCTCGGCACCGGCGAGGCCCGCGGCATCGCCCTCGTGTTTCTCGCCGCCGGCGTCATCATGATGATCATCGCCGTGCTCGCGTTCCTCACGAAGTCGTACCGTCACATCTCGGCGACCTACGCGGGAACCACGGAGTCCGTTCCCGCCGCAGAGGCCGTTACGCCGGCTTCCTGAGTCGGGTGCGCACCGCCAGCGCGGCGCACACGATCACCGCGAGACCGCCCAGAACGGTCGGCAGGGTGAGCTGCTCGTGCAGGATCAGCGCCGCCCAGCCGATCGTCATCACCGGCTGAATCAGCTGCACCTGGCTCACCTGCGCCATCGGGCCGATGGCGAGACCGCGGTACCAGGCGAAGAACCCGAGAAACATGCTGACCGCGGCGAGGTAGGCGAAGGCGGTCCACTCGATCGGGGTGGCGTGCGGCGGCTCGATCGCGATCGACACGATCGTCAGCACCAGCATCACCGGGGCGGCGAGCACGAGAGCCCAGGAGACCGTCTGCCAGGAGCCGAGCTCCCGCGAGAGCAGGCCACCCTCGGCGTAGCCGATTGCGGCCGCGATGACGGCGCCGAACAGCAGCAGGTCTGCCCAGCCGAGGTGTCCAATTCCTCCGCCCTGAATGGAGGCGAAGACGAGGGCGACGACGGCGCCGAGGGCCGCGAAGACCCAGAAGCTGCGGGGCGGTCGCTCGTGGCCGCGCAGCACCGCCATGACCGCGGTCGCAGCCGGAAGGATCGCGATGACCACGGCCCCGTGACTGGCAGGCACCTGGGTCAGCGCGTAGGAGGTGAGCAGGGGAAAGCCGAAGACCACTCCGCCGGCGACAATGGCGAGGCGCGCCCACTGGATGCGGCTGGGCAGGTGCTGTCGCATCACCGCCAGTGCGATGCCGGCGAGAGCCGCGGCGATGACCGCGCGGCCAGAGCCGATGAACAGCGGGGAGAGCCCGCCGATCGCGACGCGGGTGAAGGGGAGCGTGAAGGAGAACGCGAGCACCCCAACAAAGCCCCAGAGAAGGCCGGTTCGGGAGAGGTGCACGTTCTCACGCTAGGCGGCGCCCCGCGGTGAGCAGTAGAGCCGGTTGCGAAGCGGTGGACCTACCGCAGGTCACGCAACCGCGCCGCCACCCCGCCCTCGCCGCTGGCCCGTCGCTCCGACGACACCGCGAGCACCAGCAGTACGGCGCCTGCGCTGGCCAGGGTGATCCACCAGGTGGTCGCCTCGATCTTGTCGCCGATCTGCACACCGAAGACGATGAGGTTCTCGAGCGGCAGCGCCGCGATGCCGAGGAAGAACGGCGCGGCGAGCCGCAGGCGGTTGCCGAGCAGAATGGCGACCAGGGCGAGCGCGATAACGAGGATCGCACGCTCTGTGCGCGGGTCGGTCAGCGTCGACATGATCGACACCGTCAGCACCACGAAGATGCCCGGCGCGAGCAGCGGCCACGAGCCGGTGAAGCCGAGCGGCCAGCGGGTGATGAAGGGCTCGTCGTCGGGCGCGTGCCGCCAGGCGATGATTCCGACGGCCAGTAGAGCGAGGCCGAGGGGGATCGAATAGGCCTCAACGCGAAACACTGTGTGCTCGCTCCAGCCGGCGATGCCCGCGGCGGTGGCGATAGCGAAGGTCACCCAGACCGGCGGCAGGGTCACGGCACGGGTGCGTGCGAGCATGACGGTCACGATCATCACGGCGAGCACGGCGGCCATGAGAACAAGCAGGGTCCACGAGTAGACGGTGCCGTGGCGAAAGGCGGTTATCGGGCCGACCACAAGAAAGACGAGCGCGGGCACGAAGGCCCAGCGCGACGCCGCGATGCGCTGGTTGCGCACGAGAAGCACGCCCGCGGTCGTGGCGATCGCCGCTGCGAGCAGAGAGAACAGCAGCGCCGGAAGCATGACCGCCTCGCCGGTGCCGTAGATGCTGAGGTCGCGTCCGCTGCCGTACCGAACGGCTTGGACAACACCAGCGGATGCCGCCCCCAGCCCCACAAACACGGTCGCCTCGCGCAGTCGCGCGAGCTTCACCGACCGCTCAAGCAGCAGCCCGGCCGCAACGAGCACGACCGCGCCCGCCAGCAGCCCGTAGGTGCGCCACTCGACGGCTCCCGCTCCGTTGCCGGAGCGGGCGAGCACCAGCAGCGGGGTCGCCACTGCCACGGCGAGACCGGTGGAATAGAAGGCGAGGCCGTTCTTGCCGCGTGCAACGGCAACGGCGCCGATGGCCGCCGCGGCGAGTGCGGGGGGAAGAACGTAGGGCTCCAGCTCGGTGACGGTGTTGAGGGCGAGCAGGGCCCACAGCGCACCGGTGAAGCTGATGAATGCGACATACCAGGCGTATCGACGGCGCACGAACTGGCCGGTTGCGGCGGCGCCGAGCCCGACGATGACGAGCACGAGGAAGGTGGTCTCGAATCCGGCGGCGGCGCGCAGCAGAGTGAGAAGCACCGCGAGGGAGCCGGTGACGAGGGCGGAGATCTCGAGAAGGAAGCGCACCGCGGCGACGTCCTCGTCGCTGTGACCGCGGGCAAGCAGGAATCGGCCGATGAGCGTGGTGCACGGCAGCGTGAGCGCGACAAGTGCGGCGACGATCGGAAGCGTGATGGGGGAGGCGCTCTGCACGGTGAACTGCGCGACGAGGCTGATGACCACCACGGCGAGGCCGGGCAGCAGCAGGCTCGCCGCCCCCGCTCGCAGCAGCCGGCCTAGTCCGTCGCGGTGCAGCACCGTCAGCGTGAGGAACAGCAGAAGGCTGACCCCCGTCGAGAGACCGACCCAGCCGCTGATGCCGAAGAGCATCGAGCCGATGCTGACGAGGAAGGGCAGCGCAGCGACGGTCAGGGCCGCGTACCAGAAGGCCACCGGAATGCGGCGAAGCAGGGTGACCGCGATGGCGACGAGGATCGCGAGCACCGTGGTGAGGCCGATCACGGCGAACACGCTGAGCACCGTGAACTCGACCAGGGTGAAGGTGAAGACGAAGAGCGCATAGGCGAAGGCAATCGCCGCATAGACCGGCTGGGCGACCTTCGGCATGACGAGGGCCAGCGCCACGATGGCCACAACGACCCCGATGCCGCCGAACACCGTGAGCAGGGAGTCGTGGCGGGTGAGCACGGGGGTCAGCACGACCAGCACGTGCGCGGCGGTGACGAGCGGGGCGCGCAGGCGGCGCGGGGCGGTACGAACGATGGGCAGCATCCGCAGTAGGGCAACAAGCGCGACCACGGTGCAGAGCGTCAGTGCGACACGCACCGCGTGGTCGAATCCCGTCCAGGTGGCCATTGTCGCGACGGCGACGAGCCCGATAGACAGGCTGATGACGCCGAACACGCTGTTGCGCAGCACCACCGTCACCACGAGCAGGGCGAGGGCCACCGCGGTGCCGGCGAGCACCGCCGCGAGCACGACGGGTGCCTCGAACTCGTCGGAGCCCACGGTGGCCAGATGCGCGAGGGCGACGAAGCCGGCTGGGGCGATGGTGGCGGCCACGATGCTGGTGGATCCGCCCAGCAGAGCGCCCCGGCCCACCGTGCCCAGTCGCAGGGTCGTCAGCGCCGCGACGATGGCGAGCGCTCCGGCCGCCGCGGCAGGCACTAGCGCGAGAATCCACTCGTCAGACGGGTAGGCGTGCACGAGGGGCAGGATCGCGACGGCGGCGGTCGCGAAGGCTCCGGCGAGGTAGCTCCACACGGGGGCCGGCGCGTTGCGGGTGGCGAGCAGCGATAGCAGCGTCAGGGCGCCGAGAACAACGGCGACATTGACTACCCGCTGGGCATCCGTGTCGACGGGCAGGGTGAACATGAGAGCGAGCGCGGCCAGCACGCTGCTGAACTGCAGGATGGTGGCGGTCGCGTGGTCGACCAGCAGCGCGCTGTCGAAGCGCCTCTGCAGTCGGCGGGCGACCTCGTGGGTGAGCAGCGCGACAAGGCCGAGGCCGAGCCAGCCCAGCGTCGCCGACCACGCGGTGTCGACCGCGAGGCCGAAGAGCAGCGGCGAGATCGCGAGACCGACGAGCCCTGACCACAGCCAGGTGCGAAGTCGACGGATGCTGGCAAGCCCGATCATCAGACCCGACGCGACGGTCGTGACAATGGCCGCAACCGCGAGGTCGCCAAGACCCGCGTGCGGAGCCGTGGAGATTGCCCACACGTCGAGCACCACGAACACCATGGCGAGGGCGCCGACCGCCTCGGCGGAGAACTGCAGGCCGCCGCGGGCGAGCAGCCAGGCGGCGCCGAGGAAGACGAGCGAGATGATCGCGACGGTGATCGAGCGGGTGGTGAGGTCGGTGAGGCCCTCGTTGAAGAAGGTGAAGACGATCGCGGCGATCGCGAAGAGACCGGCCCCCGCGACGGCGAGCACGGACTGCACGCTGACCGTTGACGTGGGCTCCGGTGCGACGGGAGCGGCAACGACCGGCCGCGGCGCCACCGGTGCTGGCGCGGTGACCGGGGTTCGCTGGGGTCCGGCGGAGTTGGGGAGGCGCTCGAGAACGGCCTGGCGGTTCTCCAGCGCTGCGACGGCGGCCCGCGACGCCTCGGCGAGCTCGAGGCCGACCGGACCGGTGAGGTCGGCACCGCAGTTGGGGCACCAGCCGCCGCTGAGCGGGCGGTCACAGCGGGGGCACGCCGTCCAGTTGGTCAGATTCCGAACCGCGGCGTCGCTCCAGGTCTTGGCCATACCGGTCAGTCTATGGCTGCTGAGAAATGCTCCGCGTCAGCCTACAGGCGGAGAAAGCTCTCGACGATTGACAGCGCTCTGGCGGCCTCGGGAATGGGCAGCAGCGGGTAGACGTGCACCAGATCACGCTCGGTGACGATCGTGGCCGAGGGGAGGCGCCGCACCAGCTGGCGGGCCTGCGGGTGCAGAATGTCGCGTGTTCCGGTGAACACCAGCACGCGGCCGAGGCCCTCGAAGCTGCCGAACATCGGGCTGATCTCTGGGCTGGCAGGGTCATCCTCTCCCGCCCACGCGGCGGCGGCATGCACAATGCCGTCTGTCGCCAGCCACGGGTCGACGGCGTCGTACTCCGGTGTCTTGCCGCTGCTCAGCGTGAGGTCGATGATCGGGGCGATGAGAATCGCGTCGCGCGCGATCCCTTCGGCGGCGAGTGCCTGGGCAACAGCGAGCGCCATGCCGCCGCCGGCCGAGTCGCCCATGACCACGTCGACGTCGCGGCCGAGCTCGATGAGCTGCGCGTAGGAATCGCGCCAGGTGTGCTGCGGGGCGAGCGGGTACTGGGCAGCGATCACGGTCGCACCGCTGCCCTCGACGAGTGACGTCATGTAGGTGAAGTGCTGCTTTGCGAAGTCGTGGATGAAGCCGCCGCCGTGCAGGTAGAGCACCGTCTTCGCACCGGGGCTCGCCACCAGCGGACGCAGGGTGTGCACCGGGAAGCCGTGCGTCTCATCCGTGCTGATCGACACCCGCTTCGCGAGCCACTCGGGAAGCGCGACAGGGCCGTGCGCATTGTGCTCGCGGGCGGTCTCGATGAGCTTCGCGCCATCCGACCAGCGGCGTTTGCGCCCCTGCAGCCGAAGAACGGTGACGACCAGGCGGTGCGTGAAGCTGGGGGACATGTGCCAAGGTTGCCCCAGAACCCCCCTGTTGCGGTAGGTAGACCCGTCAATACACTGTGCGCATGAGCCTTCGTCACGTGTTTCCCGCTGTCGCCCTCGTGCCTCTTCTGCTGCTGACCGCGTGCGGAGGAGAGGAGCCGCCGGTGAAGGACGACTCCGCCAGCTCGACCCCCACTCCGACCGAGACCAAGGAGGTCGTCGAGGTCAAGCCGAACATCTCGTCGATCGTCGTCGACGGCGACAGCGTCTACGTCACCGAGACGGAGGGCGGCATCCTCATCGACATCCCCTTCACCCTCGACCCGACGACCGCGGCCGCGCAGCTGAGCGAGACCATCGACCTCGAGCCGATCACGACCGTCACGCCGCCCGACTCGTGTGACGGGGATCTCACCAGGACGACCTGGGGCGCCATCACCTTCGTCTCGCCCTATGCCTCGGCCCCTCCCGGCGTGCAGTTTTACGCCTACGTGGATGCCGAGAAGACCAGCAACGGCATCACCGTCGCGATGCTCGGCGGACAGTGGGTCGGCTACGACGGATCGGACACCGTTGCCGCGTACCCGGGAGCAGAGCTTCCCTTCGGCATCGAGGGCACCAGCGTGCTTGCCTACGACGTGAAGAGCGGCACGGTCGACGGAAATCCCGACGACTTCTACGGCGGGGTGGCGATCGTGACCGCCGACGTTCTCGGGAGCTTCTCGTCGCCGATCCACTACTGGTACGACTGCTAGCAACAGCACAGCTTCGCCACAGACTCCGTTTGTAGTTTGTGCGCATGGGACTCTTTGACCGCCTCTTCGGCACCGATGACAGCAACCAGCAGCCGCAGCGGCAGGCCGCGCGCAGCGACGACGAGATCGCCGTGGAGCGTTACCGCTACCTGTTGCGCACGGCACCGCCCGAGACGATCGAGCAGGTGCACGCCGAGGCCTTCTCGAAGCTCACGCAGGAGCAGCGCGACCTGCTTTTCGCACAGCTCAGCGAGAACGCCAGCGAGGCCCCGCGCGACACGAGCCCGGCCGCGCTGGCCAGCTCCGCCACCCGCCAGGAGCTGCGCAACCCCGGCACGATGGAGCGCTCGTTCAACGGCGGTGGAGGCATGGGATTCGGCGGCACGCTGGCGAGCTCACTGCTGGGAACCGTGGCTGGCTATGTGATTGCCTCGTCGCTGGTGAGCGCTTTCATGCCCAACGACGCGGCAGGCGACTCGTCGGCTGACAGCGCAGACAGCGGTAGCGACTCCGCTGACAGCGGCAGCGACACGGGTGACAGCGGCGGTGACTTCGGCGGAGGCGACTTCGGGGGCGACTTCGGCGGGGGCTTCGACTTCTAAGCTGAGCCCGTGACCCGACTGCTGCAGGACTGGCGCGACTACCTGCTCACCGCATTCAGCGGCGATCCCGACGGCGTTCCGCCGTGGGTGAGCCGCCTGCAGGACGGCGATGACGAGGGCTACTTCGGTCCGGGGTCAGCGGTCTGGGCGGTGCACGGTGGCGTGCCGGTAATCGTCGCGGGCATCCGTGCGCTTCTCATGCAGACGCTGCACCCGGGGGCTATGGCCGGAGTTCACGACTGGTCGCGCTATCGGGAGGACCCGCTGGGCAGGCTCAGCGGCACCGTGCAATGGGTGCTGACCACCTCGTTCGCGTCCCGGGCGGGAGCGGATGCTAGCTCGGCCATGGTGCGCAAGATGCACACCCGGGTCACCGGCAGCTACGGCGACGGTGTGGCGTACTCGGCGGCCGACCCGGAGCTGCTGCGCTGGGTGCACGTGGTCTTCGCGGAGTCCTTTCTCACCTGTCACCAGACCTGGGGCACCGACATTCCCGGAGGCGCCGACCAGTACGTTGCGGAGTGGGCGACGGCGGGCGACCTCATGGAGGTGGCAGGGCCGCCGCGATCCGAGGCACAGCTGCGCCAGCAGATCACCGACTTTCAGGCGGCGATGATCAGCGACGACCGGGTCGCTGATGCGGTGCGGTTCATCAGAAACCCGCCGCTCAAGCGATCGCTCATGCCCGCCTATCGGGTGGTGTTCGGTGGGGCGGTAGCCACGATCGAGCCCAACTACCGGCGGATGCTTGGGCTGCGCCGCCCCTGGTGGCCGGCAAAGCTGATGACCCGCATCGCCCTCGCGGCTCTGGCACGCCTCCTCGGCCGTCCGGCCACCGCAGAGGTGTTCGCACGGCGACGAGTGGAACGACTTCGAGCCGTAACACACGACTGAGTTTCTCTCGATACAGTTTCTGCATGGCTGACAATCCCGCTCTGCGCGCAGAGGCATCGAACCCGACGACCGACCCCGCCCGCCTCGCGGCGATCGCCCACGAGGACCCGACCCTCGGTGCCACGGTCGCGGCCAACCCGGCTGCCTACGACGGCCTTCTCGACTGGCTGCTGCAGTACGGCGACGATGACGCCAAGCGTGCCGTTGGCATTCGTCGTGGCACTGTCGCGGCACCCGCTGCGGTGATCGCACCCGTGGCTCCGGTTGGCTACGCCGCGGCGCCGAAGGTGAAGGCGCCGATGTCGCCTGGGCTCAAGAAGGGACTGCTGTTCGGCGGGATCGGGCTCGCAGCGGTCGCTGTCGTTGGTATCGCGGCCGTCGTTCTCGTCAACGTTCTGGGCGGAGGCTCGGGTAACGGCGTGACCGTCGCAAGTATCGGCAGCGAGCCGCGAGACGATGCCTGGGTGATCGAGCACCCGCTAGTCGAGGAGGGCGAAGACGACGGGAGTCTCTGGCTCACCACCTTCACGGTGGCGCAAGACAAGGCTCTCGTGCTCTGGTACGGCGTGGAGGAGGAGGAGGGCGACGCGCTCGATCCTCAGATGAGCCTGATCAACACCAAGACCGGCGGCACCGACTGGATCGTTGACTGGGACTACGACACCGATGCCGAGCTGGTCAGCTCGCCCGGCTCCACCCCCTACGTCTTCAGAACATTCGACGACGACGGGATGCTCGTGCTCTCGATCGATCCCGCGAACGGTGACACCCTCAGCGACAGTTCGGGGCTCGACGACATGACTCTGCTCTCTGAGCCGAACAGCGTCGGAATCGTCGCGCCAACCTATGGCAGCGACGTGATCGTCAAGTCTGAGGACGGCGTCGGCCGCTACGCCGCCGACAGCCTCGACGAGGAGAAGT
>JBIIAR010000055.1:0-9803 GCA_044239765.1 Microbacteriaceae bacterium | reverse complement strand
AGGTGACGACCTTCGCGGTGCTGTTCGTCATCATCTACACCGAACTGCGCGGTGAGACGGCAGTCAACATCTTCGGAAAGCGGCTGTCTCGGGCAGTGCACCGTCAGGCAATCACAACAGCCCTGCTCGCGGTCGCCGTGATCATTGTCGCGACCGTGGTGATCATGCACATCACCGACCTCAGTCTGGATCGCGTGCTGTTCGAGGCCATCTCGGCATTCGCGACGGTCGGGCTGTCCACCGGAATAACCGCAACGCTGCCGCCAGCGGCGCAGGTCATTCTCATCGTGCTCATGTTCCTCGGACGTCTCGGTCCTCTCACCCTTGGCACCGCCATCGCGCTCAAGCAACGTCCACTGCTCTACGAACTCCCCAAGGAAAGGCCCGTCATTGGCTAAATTCACGCTGGGTGGCGCGGGTCACCCCTCCCGCATAGCCGAGGCCAACTCCGTCGCGGTCATCGGCCTCGGTCGATTCGGGGCATCCCTCGCCCTCGAGCTGATGGCGAGCGGCACGGAGGTGCTCGGCATCGACGGCAACGAGGAGGTGGTGCAGAACCTCAACGGCCAGCTCACCCAGGTTGTGCGCGCCGACTCGACGAAGCGGGAGGCGCTGCTGCAGCTCGCCGTCAATGAGTTCGACCGGGTTGTCGTGGCGATCGGCTCCGACGTTCAGGCGAGCATCCTCACCACCTCTGTGCTGCTTGACTTCGGAATCCCGCAGATCTGGGCGAAAGCGGTCAGCGATCCGCACGGCCAGATCCTGCAGCAGCTCGGAGTCGGCCACGTGGTGTTCCCGGAGAAGGACATGGGTCGTCGAGTAGCGCACCTCGTGCGCGGCGCGGCGCTCGACTACATCGAAGTCGACCCCGACTACGTGATCGTCAAGATGAGCCCCAACAGCCACCTTGCCGGTAGGCCCCTCGGAGAGACGCACCTCAAGTCGAAGTTCGGCGTCACCGTCATGGCGTACCGCAACGGAACGGATGGCTGGATCAGCGCCGACGCGAGCACAGTGCTCTCGCTCGACGACACCATCCTTGTCGCTGGCTCCGCCAGGAAGGCAGAGGAGTTCGGGCAGCTGCGCTAGTTGCGCGCGGCCGCGACCAGCGCGTCGAGCTGCGCGTTGACCGTCGGGTTGACCTTCTGGCGGTCGGCTGACTCGAGGTGCCACTCGACCGTCTCGCGGGCCCCGCGCCAGAACGGCACCGTCGCGCGGTACTCGGGCACGAGCGCCTTGATCTTCGCGTTGTCGAAGATCACCGAGTGGGCCTTGTCGCCGAGCAGGCCCGGACCCCACTCGGGGATCGTGCGGGCGATGGTCTCTGAGGCCACGTGCACGATGTCGGCCGTGGTGCCGAGCGCGGAGGCGTAGAACTGGGCGATCGCGTCCCAGGTGAGGGCCTCATCCGAGGTGATCGTGTAGGCCTCGCCGATCGAGCGCGGGTTGCCGAGCAGCCCGACGAAGGCGCGTGCGAAGTCGGTGTTGTGGGTGAGGGTCCAGAGCGAGGTGCCGTCGCCGTGCACGACGATCGGCTCCCCCCGGCGCATGCGGTCGAGCTGCGTCCAGCCGCCCTCGAGCACGATCGCGGCGCGGTCGTAGGTGTGCGAGGGGCGAACGATGGTCGCAGGAAAGCCGGTGTCGCGGTAGGCGGCGACCAGCACATCCTCGCTGGCGATCTTGTCTCTCGAGTACTGCCAGAAGTCGTTGCGCAACGGCGTGGACTCCGTGATCGGCAGGCGGGCGACCGGCTTCTGATAGGCGGAGGCCGACGAGATGTAGATGTACTGGCCGGCGTGCCCGGCGAAGCGCGCCACATCCGACTCGACGGCCGACGGAAGGAAGGAGCGCCAGTTGACGACGACGTCGTAGTCGCCGAGGGAGGGCAGGTCGTCCGCGTCCCCGGTGATGTGGCGAGCACCCTCGATGGCGGGCCTCTTCGTGTCGGTGCCGCGGTTGAGCAGGGTCAGGTCGACACCCCGCTCGACCGCCAGGGCACTCACCGCCGAGCTGATGGTTCCGTTTCCGCCGATGAACAACGCTGTGATCGCAGACATGCTGCCAGCCTAGGCTTGGGGGATGACGATAAGCAGCCTCCCCTCCGGTATTGGCCTCGACGACCTCGACGACAGCATCCGTCCGCAGGACGACCTCTTTCGCCACGTGAACGGCAAGTGGATCGCGCGCACCGAGATTCCGAACGACAAGGCCCGCTACGGCTCCTTCTACCTGCTCGCCGAAGAGGCAGAGAAGGCGGTGCGCGACATCATCGTCGAGGCGCAGACCGCCGAGCCCGGCACCGAGGAGCGCAAGCTCGGCGATCTCTACGCGAGCTTCCTCGACGAGGCGCGTGCCAACGAGCTCGGCGCGGAGCCCCTCAAGCCGCTGCTCGCACAGGTCGACGGCGTCGCCACGATCGACTCGCTGCTCACCACGATCGGCCTGCTCGAGCGTCAGGGAGTCGCCGGCTTCGTGCAGCTCTTCGTCGACAACGACCCCGGCCAGCCCGAGCGCTACCTCGTCTTCATCGAGCAGGGCGGACTCGGCCTGCCCGATGAGTCGTACTACCGCGAAGACAAGTTCGCCGAGATTCGCACGGAGTACGTCGCCTTTATCGAGCGGATGCTGACCCTCGCCGGTCTGGACGACGCGGCCGCCCGCGCGTCCCGCATCGTCGGCCTCGAGACCGCGATCGCGGCAACCCACTGGGACAACGTGCGCAATCGCGACAGCGAGGCCACGTACAACCCGATGACGTGGGAGGCCGCCAACGACCTCGTTCCCACCGTCGACCTCGGCGTCTGGCTCGAGGCACTCGGGGTTCCGGAGAACTCCTTCGACGAGGTCGTCGTTCGCCAGCCGAGCTTCATCGAGGGCCTAGAGAACCTGCTGACGGCCGACCACCTCGAGGCCTGGATCGACTGGCTGCGCTGGCAGGTCATCCGCTCGAATGCCGCCTACCTCAGCCAGGACTTCGTCGACCAGAACTTCGGCTTCTACGGCAAGACCCTCAGCGGCACCCCCGAGCTGCGCGCCCGGTGGAAGCGCGCGGTCTCTCTCGTCGAGGGTGCCCTCGGCGAGGCCATCGGCCGCGTCTACGTCGAGCGGCACTTTCCGCAGGGGGCGAAGGAGAGCATGGATGTTCTGGTCGCCAACCTCATCGAGGCCTACCGCCAGTCCATCACCGACCTCGAGTGGATGAGCCCCGCCACCCGCGAGAAGGCCCTGGAGAAGCTCGCGAAGTTCACCCCCAAGATCGGCTACCCGGTGAAGTGGCGCGACTACAGCGCGCTGCAGATCGACGCGGCAGACCTGCTCGGCAACGTGCGCGCCACGAGCGAGTTCGAGTTTCACCGTGAGCTGGGCAAGATCGGCAAGCCGCTCGACCGCGACGAGTGGTTCATGACCCCGCAGACGATCAACGCGTACTACAACCCCGGCTTCAACGAGATCGTCTTTCCCGCGGCCATCCTGCAGTTGCCCTTCTTCGACGAGAAGCGGGATGCCGCTGCCAACTACGGCGCGATCGGCGCGGTCATCGGCCACGAGATCGGCCACGGCTTCGACGACCAGGGCAGCAAGTACGACGGCGATGGGCGTCTCACCGACTGGTGGACCGCGGACGACAAGGCGGCCTTCGAGGCCCTCACCGCATCCCTCATCAAGCAGTACGACGCCCTCGCCCCGCAGCAGGTGCCGGAGCACCACGTCAACGGATCGCTGACCATCGGCGAGAACATCGGCGACCTCGGCGGACTCGGCATCGCCTGGAAGGCCTACCTGATCTCCCTCGACGGCGAGGAGCCCCCGGTGATCGACGGGCTCAGCGGCGCGAAGCGCTTCTTCCTGTCGTGGGCGCAGGCCTGGCAGATCAAGGCGCGCGACGAGGAGGTTATTCGTCTGCTGGCAATTGACCCGCATTCGCCGAACGAGTTCCGCTGCAACCAGATCGTGCGTAACATTGACGACTTCTACACCACGTTTGATGTCTCCCCCCAAGACACGCTGTGGTTGGATCCAAATGAGCGGGTCACCATCTGGTGATCTGATCATTTCGTGGGACTAACGAGGCCGACGTGACCGAACTGATCAACACCCGAGAGCGATCGCTGCGCACCCGCGCGCGACAGCCCGGTCGGCACATCGACGAGGCCCGCAGCACGATCTTCCGCAGCAGCTTCACCGCCTTGGGCCGCCTCGCCTACGAGGGCGCCCAGGTCTCGGCGAACATCACCGACCTGTCGTCGAACGAGACGATCGTCGCCATCGACGACCGCATCGTGCTGCCGACGGCGAGCATCGGCAAGATCCTGCTGCTCATCGAGATCTCCGCTCGGCTCACCGCCCAGGATTTCTCTGGCTACGGAATTCTCGACAAGTCGATTCGCGACAGTGTCGGCGACAGCGGAATCTGGCAGCACCTGCAGGCACCCGCCCTGCCGGTCGCCGACCTCGCAACGCTGGTCGGAGCGACAAGCGACAACCTCGCCACCAACCTGCTGCTCAAGCAGGTCGGGCTGGAGGCGGTGCGTGCCCGCACCGAGAGCCTGGGCATGACCCGCACCGCGCTGCTCGATCTCGTGCGCGACAACCGCGGACCGGATGACGCCCCGCAGCTCTCTGTCGGAGCCACCGCCGAGCTCTCACGCCTCTTCGGGCAGCTTGCCCGCGGCGAGGTAATCGACCCGGGAACGAGCCAGCGCGTCACCGGCTGGCTGTCGCTCAACTGCGATCTCTCGATGGTGGCGAGTGCCTTCGGCCTCGACCCGCTGAGCCACCGGATGCCCGATCACTCCACCCTGCTGATCAACAAGACGGGAACGGACTACGGCGTTCGCTCTGAGGCCGGAGCGCTCAAGGGCAAGCGCGCCGCGGTGTCCTACGCCGTCTCGATCCAGTTCGACGACGACAGCCTAGAGAAGCGCCTTCGCGTGCTTGAGGCCATGCGCACCGTTGGGGAAGAAATTCTGGAGTACGTGCACTAACGTCAGCGCCATGAGTTCAGTGTCGAACGATGCACCACCGCGCGGTCTCGTCGCCTTCTACGCCCTCGGCTACGTGGGCGCCTACGTAGCCCTCATCACCCCGGTCGCCACGACCCTCGCGCTCAAGGTCGCCGAGCTCGATCCGAGCGGCAAGGAGGCGAGTCTCGGGCTGATCTCGGCGGTCGGCGCGCTGTTCGCGCTCGTGACGAATCCGCTCGCCGGGGCGCTGAGCGATCGCACGACGAGCAGGTTCGGCCGCCGGCGTCCCTACATCGTGCTGGGAACCGCGGTCGGGGTGGTCGCGCTGGCCGTTGTGGGCTTCGCGCCGTCCCTCGCTGTCGCCGTTGTCGGATGGTCTCTCGCGCAGGTCGCGTTCAACCTCGTGCTCGCTGCACTGCAGGCGCTGCTGCCCGACCAGATTCCGCTCGACCAGCGCGCTCGGGTGAGCGCCATTCTCGGCATCTCGCAGCAGGTGTCGCCGCTCGTCGGCATCGGCATCGCCACCGGGGTCATGGCCGCGGGCGCCGGCATGGGGCCGGTCTTTCTCGTGCCGGGGCTCGTCGGCGCCGCCCTGCTCGCGCTGCTCGTCGTGAAACTGCCTGACCGGCGGCTCGAGAGCGCGGAGCCGTTCAGCGTCGCGGAGTTCGTGAGGAGCTTTCGCCCGACGCCCGGCAAGGCCGCTGACTTCGGCTTCGCATGGTTCGGCCGCTTCTTCGTCATTCTCGGCTTCGCGATCTACACGACCTATCAGGTGTACTTCATCACCGACCGGGTGGGCGTCGCCACCGAGAACGTCACGGTCGTGCAGCTCGTTGCCGTGCTGGTCTTCTCGATCGTGCTCACCGCGAGTGCGGTCGTCAGCGGCAGGCTCAGCGACCGGTGGCAGCGCCGCAAGGTCTTCGTCTATGCCGCCGTCATCGTGGTCTGCGTCGGCATGGTGCTGCTCGCCTTCACCACGACCCTCGCGCTGTTCTTCGTTGCGGCGGCGGTGATGGGCGTCGGCATCGGCGCTTTCTTCGCCGTCGACCTTGCGCTGGTGACGGATGTGCTGCCCGACCAGGAGCACGCGGCTGCGAAGGACCTCGGCATCTTCAACATCGCGAACGCCCTGCCGCAGTCGGTGGCGCCCGCGATCGCGCCGCTCTTTCTCGCCGTCGGAGGTGGAGGAAACTACACACTACTGTTTCTCGTCGCCGCGGTTCTAGCCCTTCTAGGGGCGGCTCTCATCGTGCCGATCAAGGCCGTACGGTAGGTCTCATGGCTCAGCTCAGCATCCACGAAAAAGCCGCTCTCGTCGCGGGTGCGACCTTCTGGAAGACCGTCGCGGCGCCCGGTATCGCGTCGATCACGGTGTCCGATGGTCCGCACGGAGTGCGCCGCACCCCCGACACCGGGCAGGACTTCGGGCTGGGCGAGAGCCTGCCGGCAACCTGCTTTCCGCCCGCCACGGGCATCGCCTCGAGCTGGAACCGCGACCTCGTCGAGCGGGTCGGCCAGGCCCTCGGCGACGAGTCCCGCGCGCAGAACGTCAACGTGCTGCTCGGCCCCGGCATCAACATCAAGCGATCGCCGCTGTGCGGTCGCAACTTCGAGTACTTCTCCGAAGACCCGCTGGTGAGCGGCGAGCTCGGGGCCGCCTACGTGCGCGGCCTGCAGTCCCGCGGGGTCGGCGCGTCGCTCAAGCACTTCGCCGCCAACAACCAGGAGACCAACCGGATGACGGTGAGCGCCGAGGTCGACGAGCGCACCCTGCGCGAGCTCTACCTCCCCGCCTTCGAGAACGTCGTCAAGCGCGAGCAGCCGTGGACGGTCATGTGCTCGTACAACCGCATCAACGGCATCTACGCCGCAGAGCACGAGTGGCTGCTGACGACGGTGCTGCGCGAGGAGTGGGGCTTCACCGGCCTCGTCGTAAGCGACTGGGGAGCGGTCGACAGCCGGGTCGCCGCCCTGCGCGCGGGCCTCGACCTCGAGATGCCCGGCGCGGTGCCCGACAGTCACGCGGCGCTTGTTGCAGCCGCCACCCAGAATGCGAGCGACGCGAAGCTGCTCGACACGAGTGTGGAGCGCCTGCGCGGACTCGTCGCGCGCAGCACCCTCGAGACCGGCCCGGCCTTCGACGAGGAGGCGCACCACGCGCTTGCCCGCACGGCCGCGACCGAGTCGATCGTGCTGCTCAAGAACGACGGAACGCTGCCACTGGAGCCGGGAAAGCCGGTGGCCGTGATCGGGCAGTTCGCGCGCAGTCCGCGATTTCAGGGTGCCGGCAGCTCGCAGGTCAACCCGACGCGGGTGGAGCCCGCCCTCGACGCGCTCATGCTGCTCGCCCCGGTCGAGTTCGCGTCCGGCTACAGCCTCGGCACCCCCGACCCGACACTGCACGATGAGGCGGTCGAGCTGGCGAGGCGATCGGACACCGTGCTTCTTTTCGTCGGATTGCCCGAGGGAGACGAGTCCGAGGGCTACGACCGCACCGACCTCGACCTTCCCGTCGAACAGGTGGAGCTCATCAGCGCCGTCATCGCGGTGAACCCGCGCGTGGTCGTCGTGCTGACGAACGGCGGCGTCGTCTCGCTCGAGCCGTGGCACGACTCCGCCGCGGCGATCCTCGAGACCTGGCTGCTCGGCCAGGCCGGGGGCGGAGCGATCGCCGACGTGGTCTTCGGTGCGGCCAACCCGAGTGGTCGCCTGACCGAGAGCATCCCGCTGCGGCTGCAGGACAACCCGACCTTTCTCAACTTTCCTGGCGACCTCACCACGGTGCGCTACGGCGAGGGGGTCTTCGTCGGCTACCGCTACTACGAGAGCTCGAGCGTCGCCGTGCGCTACCCCTTCGGCCACGGGCTCAGCTACACAGCCTTCGAGTACTCCGACCTGCAGGTCGCGAAAGACGGCTCGCTCGCCAGCGTGACCATCACGAACACGGGAAGCGTCGGCGGCAAGGAGGTGGTGCAGCTGTACGTGGCTCCACCGCCCTCCGACGTGCGCCGCCCGCTGCGCGAGCTGCGCGGCTTCACCAAGGTGTGGCTAGAGCCGGGTGCATCGACGCGAGTGGAGCTCGCGCTGACCAGCCGGGCCTACTCCTACTGGGATGTGGAGTCATCCGGCTGGGTCACGGCGGCGGGTGAGTACACGGTGCAGATCGGCCGCTCGGCGCACGAGATCGTGCTTGAGCAGAGCGTGACCCTGAACGACAGCCGTCCGGCAGAGAAGCTCACCCTTGAGTCGTCGGTGAGCGACTGGCTCGAGCACCCGGTCACCGGACCGATCTTTCGCAGGGCGGCCGGCGGCGACGTCGTCGAGGGCGGGGCGAGCGTGCTCGACATGGTCGGCTCGATGTCGATGCGTCGACTGCTGCGCTTTCCCGATGTGCCGGTCAAAGAGGCTCAGCTGAAGGCCCTGCTTGTCGCAGCAAACAACCCGATCGTGCGGGGCATCGCGAAGGTTGTCGGCAGACGGCGATAGGGCCTGTTTCTCCCTGTGTCAACCGTGGGGACTATTCAGCGCCAGTACAGGGGCCGGGAGTACGCTGAATGCTTCTACCGGCATATGAATTGGAGTTTTCCCATGAAAGGCAAGATCCTCCTGCTGACAGGACTCGCTGTCGGCTACGTACTTGGAACCCGCGCTGGGCGCGAGCGTTACGAAGAGATCAAGACCGCGGCCAACAAGATCTGGGCAGACCCCCGCGTGCAGAAGCCGGTCAAGCAGGCTGAGGACTTCGTCAAAGACAAGGCCCCCGAGGTCGCCGAGTTCGTCACCGACGGCGTCAAGACCGTCGTCAACAAGGTGAGCGGCAAGGCTGACACCCCGGTCAAGAAGCCGGCCGCGCGCACCACCACCGCCTCGAAGACCACGACCACCAAGTAGCCATGAGCGATCAGGCAACCTCGAAGCGCGGCCTCTTCCGCCTCATCGCGGATGTGCCTGCGCTCATCGTGCAGCTCTTTCGGGATGAGCTCGAAAGCCTCAAGCTCGAGATCACCAAGAAGGTCAAGGGCGTCGCGGTCGGCGCGGCTCTGCTCGCTGTCGCGGCCACCTTCGCCTTCCTCATGCTCATCATGCTGCTCATCGCTGCGGTGTTCGCGCTCGCCCAGGTGCTTCCCGCCTGGGCCGCCGCACTCATCGTGGCTGGTGGGCTGCTGCTCATTGCCGTCATCCTCGTGCTGATCGGGCTCGCGCAGTTCAAGCGCGGCGACCCCGGCAAGGTCAAGGAGAGCGTCAAGCAAGATGTCAACACCATCAAGGGAATCGGAAAGCGAGACTGACATGTCAGACAGCACGATCGACAGCACCATCAAGTCCACCCGGGCCAAGCTCGACACCACCCTCGACGCGATCGAGGACAAGCTCAACGTGCCGAAGCAGGCGAGCGCACTCGTCGAGCGCACGAAGTCCTCGTACGAGTCCAACCCTGTGCCGTGGATCATCGGGGCAACCGCGGCAGCGATTGTCGTCGCCGGTCTGGTCGCCTGGGCGATCTTCAGCCCCGACGAGGACTAATCCGTTACCTGATCGGTTCCTCATCGATTCGTTCGCATAGGTGAGCGCGGGGCAGGATAGTGGCATGAGTTCGCCGTCCAAGCCGCTGTCTGGCTGGCGCGTGCTTGTGCCCCGTGGCGGCAAGTGGGGCGATGGCGTCGCTGCGAGCCTGCGCTCGTTCGGGGCGATCCCGGTGATCGCCCCGATGATCAACTTCGCCAGCACCGACAACGAGGCGGCGCTCGCCGGCGCTTTCGAGCGGCTCGAGAGCGGATCCTTCGACTGGATCGTCGTCACCAGCGCCACCACGGTGGACGTGCTCCTCAGTCAGCAGGT
>JBIIAR010000126.1:0-6856 GCA_044239765.1 Microbacteriaceae bacterium | reverse complement strand
GCTCGTCACCGCGGGCGGCACCTTCCCGTGGCAGACCCTGCCCGCACCGCTGCGCGCGCTGCACCAGGCACTGCCGATGAGCCACGCGGTCGACGGCATGCGGCAGCTCATGTACGGCGGCACCGCGAGCGCGCTGTGGTCGGCAATCCTGCCGCTCGCCCTCTGGCTGGTGGTCGCCCTCGGCGTCACGGTGCTGGCCGCGCGGCGACAGGCAAACGTGCGGCGGTTCCGCGAGATTCGACCCTCCGCCATCGGTGCGTGAATAGTGCTGCCGGGCAGCCTCGCAGTCCAGTAGCCTCGCACTCGTGAGGGACTCCGCGGTTGACCTGGTCAAGGCCTTCTGCCTCGTCGTCGTCGTCGGCCTGCACACCCTCATGGGCGGCATCACCGTCGATGACAGTGGCCCGACGATCAGCAACGCCCTCGCCGGCAACTACGCCTTCGCGTGGGCGACGTGGATCGTGCAGGTAATGCCCCTGTTCTTTCTGCTCGGCGGCTTCGCGAGCATTCAGCACTGGCGACGGATGCGCGCGAAGGGCGCCCTGCCCGCCGACTACATCCGTGAGCGGGTCAACCGCCTCGCCCGCCCGGCCGTCAAGCCCATCGCGCTCGTCGGGGCGTCGATCGCCGCCCTCGCCATCACCGGCATCTCGCCGGAGGTGCTCGCCTCGCTCGGCCTGATCATTCGGCAGCCGCTGTGGTTTCTCGCCGTCTACCTCGGCTGCAGCGCCTTCGTGCCCCTCTTCACCTCGCTGCACGAGCGCGCGCCCAAGCTCACCCTGTTCGGGCTGCTCGGGGTTGCCCTGGCGGTGGACACCGTCTCTGTCACCTTCGACCTCGCGGGGGTCAACTACCTCAACTTCTTCTTCGTCTGGATCTTCATCCAGCAGCTCGGCTTCTGGTACGCCGACGGTGCCTTCTCGCGCCTGCCGCGGTGGGCGCTCCTCGCCTGCGGACTGGCCGCCTACGGCACTCTGCTGGTTCTCACCCTCGTGGTCGGCTACTCGAAAGACATGTACGAGAACCTCAACCCACCGACGACCTGCATCCTCGTGCTCGCGGTTGGGCAGATCTTTCTCGTGGCCTTCGCCCACCCGTGGCTGACCCGACTCGCCGATCTCGCCCCGGTGAAGAAGGCAGCGAACGCGATCAACGGCAACTCGATGACCATCTACCTCTGGCACGTGCCCGTCGCGGCCGTCATCGGACTCGCCATGGTGCGGGTCGGACTCGGAGCACCAGAGCCCCTCACCGCGGAGTGGTGGCAGTCCCGCCCGCTGTTTCTGCTGCTCGTCGGCCTCGCGGTCATCCCCGTCGTCGCCTTCGTCGCCCGGCAGGAGGCGAAGAAGCCGGTCTTCACTGCGAGCCCCACGCCCATCGCTATCGCCGCGCTCAAAGTGGTTCTCGCCGTGGCTGGCGTCGCGACCGTTCTGCTCATCGGCTTCACCCCGGTGTGGAGCTGGGCTCTCGGCCTCGGCCTGCTGGTGACCGCGGTACTGCTGAGCCCGCGGCGGATTCGAGTGCTCCAGCGCGGCTAGAACGACACGTGCTGCGTGACCCAGACATGCATCGTGACGGCGGCCGCGGCGGAGGCGTTGATGCTGCGGGTGCTGCCGAACTGGGTGATCTCGACCACCGCATCCGCTGCCTCTATGGCCTCGGCAGAGAGACCCGGGCCCTCCTGGCCGAAGAGCAGCACGCACTCTCGGGGAAAGGCGAAGGTCTCGATGATCACCGAGCCGGGCACGTTGTCGATCGCAATGACCGGCAGCTCGTGCTCGCGCGCCCATCCGACGAACTGCTCGACCGTGTCGTGGTTCAGCACGTGCTGGTAGCGGTCGGTCACCATGGCGCCGCGCTTGTTCCAGCGGCGGCGGCCGATGATGTGCACGGTGTCGGCGCCGAAGGCGTTCGCGCTGCGCACGATCGATCCGATGTTCATGTCGTGCTGCCAGTTCTCGATGGCGACGTGAAAGGGGTGGCGCGTCTCGTCGAGGTCGGCCTTGATGGCGTCGATCGTCCAGTAGCGGTAGCGGTCGATCACGTTGCGGCTGTCGCCGGTGGCCAACAGGTCGGGGTCGTAGTGGTCGCCTTCGGGCGGGTCGCCCTGCCACGGACCTACGCCGTTCGTTGTCAGTTCGACGCTGGGGTTGGGCTCATCGGTCACGACCTCAGACTACGGAGGGCGCGCTCGGAGCGTCACGCCCGGTCAGCCGCACCTGCCGCGTGTCGTCCTCCGAATCCGCTGTTGCTGCCGCCGGCTGTTAATCTGACGACATGTGGACGCCCCAGTCGCCGAACCTCGTCGTCGAGGGCGACAACCTGGCGAGCCTCGCGCAGCTACCCGACGAGACCTTTCGCCTCATCTACATCGACCCACCGTTCAACACGGGGCGAACGCAGATCAGGCAGACGCTGACGACGGTTCGAAAGACGGGCGGATCCCGCACCGGCTTCAAGGGGCAGACCTACGACACGATCAAGGGCCTCCTCTACTCCTACGACGACGACTTCGCCGACTACTGGGACTTTCTCGAACCCCGCCTCATCGAGGCCTGGCGGCTGCTCGACGCCCGCGGCACGCTCTACCTGCACCTCGACTTTCGCGAGGTGCACTACGCGAAGGTCGTGCTCGACGCGCTGTTCGGCCGCGAGAGCTTTCTCAACGAGATCATCTGGGCCTACGACTACGGCGCCCGCGCCACCAAGAAGTGGCCGGCTAAGCACGACACGATCCTCGTCTATGTGAAAGACCCCGAGCAGTACTACTTCGACAACGAGTCGGTCGACCGCGAGCCCTACATGGCCCCGGGGCTGGTGACTCCGGAGAAGGCGGAGCGCGGCAAGCTGCCCACCGATGTCTGGTGGCACACCATCGTCTCGCCGACCGGCAGGGAGAAGACGGGCTACGCAACCCAGAAGCCCGAGGGCATCCTGCGGCGCATCGTGCAGGCCTCGAGCGCGCCCGGTGACTGGGTGCTCGACTTCTTCGCGGGCAGCGGCACGACCGGAGCGGTCGCGGCCAAACTCGACCGTCGCTTTGTGCTCATGGAGCAGAACCCGGCGGCGATCGCGATCATGAAGGACAGGCTGCCCGAGGGCACCCTCTTCTCCTAGCTCGTGCCGGCAGGCCCCCGAAGTGGCGCATCGTGTGGGTGCGGGTCCGGGTCGACGTCGTGCACCCGCCATTCGTGCCACCTCGCGGAGGTTCGAGCGGCGGGGCACCCTCGCTACGATTGGCGCATGAGCGAACGTCGCGACATCGAATGCTGGCTGACCGACATGGACGGCGTGCTGGTGCACGAGAACCACCCCGTTCCCGGAGCCGCCGAGCTTCTGCAGCAGTGGCGTGACGAGGGCAACCCCTACCTCGTGCTGACGAACAACTCGATCTTCACGCCCCGCGACCTCAGCGCGCGCCTCAAGGCGAGCGGCCTCGTCGTGCCAGAGGAGTCCATCTGGACCTCGGCGCTGGCCACTGCCGACTTTCTGCAGTCGCAGATTCCAGGCGGCAGCGCCTTCGTCATCGGCGAGGCCGGCATCACGACCGCGCTGCACGAGGCCGGATTCATCATGACCGAGTCGAGCCCCGACTACGTGGTGATCGGCGAGACCCGCAACTACTCCTTCGAGGCGATCACCAAGGCCATCCGGCTCATCGGGGACGGGTCGCGTTTCATCGTCACCAACCCGGATGCGACCGGCCCCAGCGCGGACGGCCCGCTGCCCGCGACCGGCGCCGTCGCCGCGCTCATCTCCAAGGCCACCGGCAAGGAGCCCTATGTGGTTGGCAAGCCGAACCCGATGATGTTCCGCTCGGCGATGAACAAGATCGGCGCGCACAGCGAGAACACCGGCATGATCGGCGACCGCATGGACACCGACATCGTCGCCGGCATCGAGGCGGGCCTGCACACGATCCTCGTGCTCACCGGAATCAGCGACCAGGCCGAGATCGACCGCTACCCGTTCCGTCCCGACGAGGTGCTCAACTCCGTGGCCGACCTCGTGCGGCCCGAACCGCGCGAGACCGAGCTCTAGCTACGGGTCGTTGCCCGGCACGGTCGCGGTCAGACCCTCGACCGGAACAACGGCATTCGCGACACTCGTCGACAGCGGCTCGAGGGACGACCGCGAGACGAAGCAGAAGTAGTCGCGCTGCCCCGCAGCCCACTCGTCCTCGGTGGCCGCGTAGCTCGCCGCCACCTGGATGTCAGAGAACTGGCTGGCAACCGCGTAGTTGACGGTCGCCGGCGTGGTGCACAGCAGGTTGATTCGCGTCTGCAGCTCGGCCGTACCCGGGTACGGCGCCCACGCCTCGTCGCCGAAGTACCCGTGGAAGACCATCTGCGCGGCGTGGGGGGCGGCGCAGTCGACAACCGTGTAGCTCTCCTGCCACGCCGACACGTAGGGGTCGAGGCACTCCGTGCCAAGCAGGTCATCCCACGCGTGCTCACCGGGAGCGACCGGACCGAGCACGACGGGCTGGGCGGGAACGGCGGATGCGACCGGGGCCGCGACCTCCGGCTCAGGCTCGGGCGGGAACAGCACGCTGATCTTCGTGCCCGCGAAGAACAGGCCGACAAGGGCGAGGGCCGCAACCAGGCCTCCGGCAACCCAGATCAGCACCTTCTGCGTGGTGCCGAGCGGCTCACGGGGCGATCGCTCACGGGTGGTGGCGAGTGCGGTGATCCCCTCGACGGGAAAGGCGCTGGCGTCGTACTCCTTGAACTGGCTCTCGCCGAACAGCGAGTCGATCGCGCTCGCCGGGCGTGCGGGCCGCAGGCTCTCGTCACGCAGCTCCGGGAGCCCAACGGGCACGGCGCCGAGCACCTCGGTCGCGCCGCTGAGGGCGCCGTCGAAGGGGAAGGCCTGGGTGGCGAAGGGGTCGTAGGCGATGGCCTGGGTCGGCACATCCTCGTAGGCCGGGCGCGGCGGCACTGCGGGCGGAGGTGCCGGCTGCTGCTCTGTAGGCGGAAGGCCGTAGCTGCCGGTTGGAAAGCCCGGGTTCGCCTGCGTGGGGGGCGGCGGCTGGTACGCGGGAGGCTGCGTCGGCTGCTGCACCGGCGGCCACGCGGGCGGGGGTGCCTGCGCGGGGACTACCGGCGGCGGGGCTGAAGCCCACGGGGGAGTCTCTGGCTGCTGGGGGGCCGCGGGCTCGGCGGCATCCTCTGGCTTCTTGGGCGGGAGGTTCCAGTTGAAAGGCTGTGGAGGGTTCGGGTCACTCACGGAGCGAGCCCCAGGTCACTGAGGCCGATCGCGTAGAAGTACGGGTAGCCGGCGGCCTCGATGACCGCCCTCGCCTCGGTGCCACGGTCGACGACAACGGCGACGGCAACGATCTCTGCGCCGACCTTCTTGAGTGCCTCGATGGCCTTGAGCGGCGAGCCGCCCGTCGTCGAGGTGTCCTCGAGCACGATGACGCGCTTGCCCTGCAGGTCGGGACCTTCGACCTGGCGGCCGCGGCCGTGGTCCTTCGGCTCCTTGCGCACGACGAAGGCGTCGTAGGTCTTGCCGAGGGCGGCGCCCTGGTGCAGAACGGCGGCCGCGATCGGGTCGGCGCCCATGGTGAGGCCGCCGACAGCGGCGACGTCGTCGATGTCCGCGATGAGGTCGACCATGACCTGGCCGATGAGCGGGGCGACGCGGTGGTCGAGGCTCACGCGGCGCATGTCGACGTAGTACGTCGCCTTCTTGCCGCTGGTGAGGGTGAAGTCGCCGTGGAAGACCGCGTCGGCCTTGATGTACTCGATGAGCTGCTGCTTCGCGTCGGTCACGCTGAAATCCTACCTTCCCGGGTTTGCGCGCCTCCCGCCCCGCATCCGGAGGACGGCACGCCGTGCAGCACTGCGCTCGCACGCGACACGCCGACGCGGCCCTCCGGTTTCGTTGTTGCACAACAGAGCCGCGTGGGAGGCCGGTAGTACCGTGTAGGCATGCGCGTAGCGACCTGGAACGTCAACTCGATCCGCTCCCGTGTCGGCCGCGTCGTCGACTGGATGGTGCGCGAAGACATCGACGTGCTCGGCATGCAAGAGATCAAGTGCAAGCCAGAGCAGTTTCCGCTCGAGGCTTTCGAGGAGGCCGGCTACGAGGTGGTGGCCCACGGCCTCAACCAGTGGAACGGCGTCGCCTTCGCCAGCCGGCTTCCGATGACGGATGTCGCCACCAGCTTCGAGAACCAACCCGGCTTTCTCAAGGGCGCAGAAGGCCCCGACCAGCCGCTCGAGGCCCGCGCCATCGGCGTCACCGTCGAGGGCGTGCGCCTGTGGAGCCTGTACTTTCCGAACGGTCGCGCGCTCGGCGACCCGCACCTCGCCTACAAGCTCGACTGGTACGCGAAGCTGCAAGCCGCATCCGCGACGTGGATGACGGCCAACCCCGGTCACCCGTACGCGATCATGGGCGACTTCAACGTCATCCCCCTCGACAGTGACAACGGCGACCCGGACATCGTGGTCGGCCTGAGCACGCACGTCAGCCCCGAGGAGCGCGCCGCCTTCGCCGCGCTTGAGACGGTCGGGCTGCATGACGTCGTTCGCCCGCTGGTTCCCGAGGGCTACACCTACTGGGACTACAAGCGCCTCAAGTTTCCGCGCAACGAGGGAATCCGCATCGACTTCGTGCTCGGCAACGACTCGTTCGCCGATCTGGTGGGCGGCGCCAGCATCCACCGCGAGGAGCGCAAGGGCGATGCCCCGAGCGACCACGTGCCCGTCGTGGTCGACCTCGAGGTCGAGACCGAGGATGACGACGACAAGCCGATGTGGGCGTAGCTAGCTCTTCAGCAGCAGCGCGACCACGACGAGCACCGGAATGCACAGCACGGTCGTCAGCAGGATGGTGTCGCGGGCGA
>JBIIAR010000054.1:0-9842 GCA_044239765.1 Microbacteriaceae bacterium | reverse complement strand
TGCGAACTGGGCATCGACCCTTTCGAGTTGCGGCGCCGCAACGTCATCGTGCCCGGCGACCCGATAGTCGTCACCGAGGCCGACGAGCAGCACGACCTGCTCTACGGCAGCTATGGGCTCGACCAGTGCCTCGACCTCGTTGAGCGGGCGCTGTCCGACGAGCCGGCACCCGACGGATGGGTGGCTGGCAACGGCATGGCTCTCGCCATGATCGCCTCCCTCCCACCCCGCGGCCACTTCGCCGAGACGACCATCACCCTCGCCGAGGGCGGCTTCTTCGACCTCCAGGTCGGCACGGCGGAGTTCGGCAACGGCACCACGACCGTGCACGCGCAGCTGGCCGCGACGGCGCTCGGGGTCTCGGCGGACCGCATCCGCATCCTGCAGTCGGACACCGCGACGGGCACCTACGACACCGGCGCCTTCGGCTCCGCCGGGGTCGTCGTCGCGGGCAAGGCGGTCTTCGCCGCCGCAACGGCCCTCGCTGCCCAGATAGCCGAGCAGGGCGAGATCGTCGGGCTCACCGCGACCGGCAGACACGACGGCACGCCGCGCTCCGTCGCCTTCAACGTGCACGGCTTTCGCGTGGCGGTGAACCCCGGCACGGGCGAGGTGCGCATCCTGCAGTCCATTCAGGCAGCGGATGCGGGCGTGGTCATGAACCCCGAGCAGCTGCGCGGGCAGATCGAGGGCGGCACCGCGCAGGCCATCGGCAGCGCGCTCTACGAGCAGCTCGACATCGTCGACGGCGCCGTGACCACGCGGGCGCTGCGCAACTACCACATTCCCCAGTTCGCCGATGTGCCACGCACCGAGGTGCTGTTCGCCGACACCACCGACGATCTCGGACCCCTCGGCGCGAAGTCGATGAGCGAGGCGCCGTACAACCCGGTGGCCCCCGCCCTCGCCAACGCGATCCGTGACGCCCTGAACGTGCGGCCCTACGACCTGCCGATGTCGCGGGATGCGCTCTGGCGGCTAGCGCAGGCCTAGCTGCACGAGGGCGAAGATCAGCCCCCACCACACGCCCAGCCCAACCACGAGGCCGACGACCACCTGCCTGGTCCACCGCCAGGCGAGCGCGCCGAGCACGGCGCCGATCACCGCCGGCACGGTCTCGATGGGCGAGAAGACCCCCGTCGGCGCCAGAATGCCGGGCACCGCGATCGCCCCGAGCACGGCGGGCCCGACGAGTGGAAGGTAGCGCAGCACGCGCTTCGGCGGTCGCACGCGCTTCGAGATGAGGAAGACCGCGCGCTCGAGGTAGGTGACGAGTCCAGAAATCAGCAGCTCAAGCATCCGCCGGCTCCTCGCTCGTGCGGGCGAGAACCACGCCACCGGCGATCAGGCCGGCCAGCGCGCCCACCATGAGGCCCGCGCCGAACGGCAGGCCCTGCGCGAGAAAGGCCGCGAGCCCGCCGACGCTCGCAGCGACGAGCCCGGCGCGGTCCTTGATGAGCGGCAGCAGCAGAAGCAGGAAGGTGAGCGGGATCGCCAGCTCGAGCGGCACCCACGACGGGATGAAGCCGCCAAGCAGCACACCGATCGCGGTGAGGCTCGCCCAGCCGACGAAGCAGGTGATTCCGGCGGCGAAGTAGTAGCCGAGCTGGGCGCCGCGTGCGCCCGCGCCGCCCTCGCGCTCGAAGCGCGAGATCGACAGCGCGAAGACCGGGTCGGAGAGCAGGAAGGCGGCGCCCATGCGCTGGCCGCGGCTCCAGTCAGCCATGTGCGGCTCGAGCGTCGCGCTGTAGAGCAGGTGGCGGGCGTTGATGATCGCGACAGAGAACACGATGAGGGCGATGCCGGCGCCTGATCCGAGAAGCTGGATCGCGACCAGCTGCGATGCCCCCGCGAACAGGATGGGCGAGCTGAGAATCGACAGCACCGGTGAGACATCGGCCTGCGCCATGGCGGCACCGGCGGCGAGGCCGAAGGGAATGTAGCCGATGACGATGAGCAGCGCGTCGCGGATTGCCGCGCGCACGGCCGAGCGCGTCTCCGAGGTCATTGCTCGACTCTGGCAGGGGCCGGCGACATCGCGCGCGGGCCAATTTCGAGGCCGTGGCTTAAACGCGAAAGGAAGGGATTTCTCCCTTCCACTACTTAAATTTATACGCCACCCCGGGGCTTGCGGCAAGACCCCCCTCGTGGCGCAGACTCGCTCACCATGCCTGCCTTCGACCTTCCTCTGCGACTGTCTGCCAAGTCCGACCCTGCCCTCATCGCCGCCGACGAGCTCTTCTTCGAGCGGCTCTCGGCGCACCTCACCGCGACCATCGCTGAGCTCGAGCAGCAACGTCTCACCGCGCTCGCCCAGAGCGCGGCGTCGGGCGGCGAGAACGTCGAGCGTGACATGCAGGTGCGCCGGCTGACCGCCCGGCTGCGCACCCTGCAGCGCTACGGCATCGACCTCACCCTCGGCCGCATGGTCGGCTCTGACACCACCTACATCGGCCGCCTCGGGCTCGTGGATGCGAGCGGCGAGCGCCTGCTGCTCGACTGGCGCTCCCCCGCCGCCGAGCCTTTCTTCGGCGCCACCCATGCCAACCCCCAGGGCCTGGTGAGCCGACGCCGCTACCGATGGAGCGACCGGCGGGTGAGCGACTACTGGGACGAGGTCTTCAGCGGCGATCTCGGCGGGCAGGCGGCACTCGACGACCAGTCCGCTTTCATCGCCTCGCTCGGCGATGTGAGGTCGCCGAAGATGCGGGATGTGCTGAGCACCATCCAGGCCGACCAGGACGCGATAATCCGGGCCGGCTCCCGCGGCGCGCTCGTCGTCGACGGCGGCCCGGGCACCGGCAAGACGGTCGTCGCGCTGCACCGCGCCGCCTACCTGCTCTACTCGCAGCCGCAGCTGAGCGACCGCGGCATCCTGTTTGTCGGGCCGCACGCGCGCTACCTCGCCTACGTCGACGACGTGCTGCCGAGTCTCGGGGAGCAGAGCGTGCAGCTTGCCACGCTGCGCGACCTCGTTCCAGAGGGGGCGTCGGCCGTCGATGCCTTTGACGAGCTCAAGGCCTCGGTGCGCGTGGCCGAGCTGGTCGACAACGCGGTGAGCCTGTACGAGCGCATTCCGGCCGAGCTCGAGTGGGCGCTCGATGCGGTTGACCTCGGTTCGTCGCACAACGACGCCCGCGAGCAGATCTGGCAGGCGATTCTCGACGAGTCCGAAGATGCCGACGAGCTGCGCCCGCTGTTGAACCGGCACTGGCCGCTGCTCGACCCGGCCACGGTCGTCGCCGCACTGTTCACCAGGCCCAACTTTCTGCGGCGCAGCGCGCCTTGGCTGAGCGAGGCGCAGGCCGCGTCACTGCAGCGGGTCGACGGCACGGCGTGGACAACAGCCGACCTGCCCATCCTCGATGCGGCACGCGCGCGCATCGGCGACCCCGACTCCGCACGCCGCGAGCGGGAGCGCGCGGTTGCGGTCGCGGCGCAGCGCGAGCAGATCGGTCGCGTTGTCGACGACCTCATCGCATCCGCGAGCTTTGACGAGGTGTGGATGCTGAAGGAGCAGGCCATGCAAGACACCCTTCTCGACGTGGACGCGCTGCCATCGGCCAGCCCCGACTCGCTCGCCGGCCCCTTCGCGCACATCGTCGTCGACGAGGCGCAGGAGCTGACCGACGCCGAGTGGCAGCTGCTGCTGCGGCGCTGCCCCAGTCGCAGCTTCACCATCGTCGGCGACCGGGCGCAGGCTCGCTCCCCCTTCACCGAGACGTGGCAGCAGCGCCTCGCCCGTGTCGGCATCGAGCAGGTGCACGTCACGTCACTGACGGTGAACTACCGCACCCCCTCCGAGATCATGGGTGCGGCCGAGCCGGTGATTCGCGCGGCCCTGCCCGATGCGAACGTGCCGACCTCCATTCGTGACAGCGGTGTGCCGGTGCACTACGGGCATCTCGACGAGCTCGATGCGCTGACGACGGAGGGCACGATGATCGTCATCGACGAGCACCCGGAGCTGACGAAGGGCCTCGAGTTCGACCTCGTCGTGCTCATCGACCCACAGCGCTGGAGCGCCGTCGACCAGTACGTCGCCATGACGCGCGCAACACAACGTCTGGTGATCCTCAGGAGCGGGTCGTAAGGTGCCCGCATGGCTGACAACGACGCAGGCTTCACCTTCACCCGAGTTTTCGACGCAACGCCGGAGCAGGTCTTCCAGGCGTGGACCGACCCCGACAAGGCCGCGCGATGGTGGCACCCACGGGGAATGACCACACCACGGGAGTCGGTGAGCATCGACGCCAAGGTCGGCGGCACCTACCAGTACACGATGGTCGACGACCTCAGCGGCGAGCAGTACCCGACGGGCGGCACCTACCGTGAGGTGAAGAAGAACGAGCAGCTCATCTTCTCGTGGGGCACCCCCGGCGATGTGAATGCCCCGGTGGTGACGGTCAGCATCGAGGACCTCGGCGAGCTCACCCGCATGACCTTCGCCATCGCCGGCGTGGACGGCGTCAGCGGCGACGACTCGTACTTCGACGGCTGGGAGAGCGCGATCGACAACTTCGCGGCCAACCTAGCGGCTGGCTAGCTCCCTGGCGGCCGCGGCGGCGTTGCGCGCGATGTCGCGCTGATCGACGTTGGCGAGCTCGCCCTCGTCGACGGTGATCGACCCGTTGACGAAGAGCTTGCTCACCGGCGGCATGCCACCGAGCGTCAGCGCTGCGAGCGGGTCGGCGATGCCGGCGTGCTCGACGTCGTCGATGCGCCACATCGCGAGGTCGGCGAGCTTGCCGGGCTCGAGCGAGCCGAGCTCCTGGTCGCGGCCGAGCACGCGCGCACCGCCCATGGTCGCGAGACGCAGAGCGTCGCGACCAGAGAAGCGGTCGGCGCCGTAGCGCAGACGCTGCATGAGCAGGGCGTTGCGCACCTCGGTGCCCAGCTGCCCCGACTCGTTGGAGGCGGCGCCGTCGACCCCGAGGCCGACGGCAGCTCCGGCGCGCAGCAGATCGACGATGGGCGCTGTGCCTGCCGCGAGGCGGGCGTTCGAGCTGGGGCAGTGGGCGATTCCCGTGCCCGTCGCCGCGAACTTGCCGATGGCGTTGTCGTCGAGGTGCACGCAGTGCGCGAGCCAGACATCGTCGCCGAGCCAGCCGAGCGACTCGAAGTAGTCGGTCGGGCTCATGCCGAAGCGCTCGCGGCAGAAAGCCTCCTCCTCGATCGTCTCCGCGCCGTGCGAGTGCAGCCGCACGCCGAGCTGACGGGCGAGAACGGCGGACTCCCGCAGCAGGTCCGCCGTGACAGAGAACGGGGAGCACGGCGCGATCGCCACCCGCACCATGGAGTCGAAGGCCGCATCGTGGTACCGCGCGACGGCGTCGGAGCTGGCCTGCAGTGCCGCATCCGTGGTCTCGACGGCGAAGTCCGGCGGCAGGCCGCCCTGTGACTCGCCGAGGTCCATCGAGCCACGCGTCGCGTGCAGGCGCAGTCCGATATCGCTGGCCGACTCGATGATGCCGCCGAGGATGTCGCCCGAGCCCTGCGGAAAGACGTAGTGGTGGTCGCCCACGGTCGTGCAGCCGCTGCGCGCAAGCACCGCCATGGCGCCAGCCGCGCCGTCGCGCACGAGGTCCTCGTCGATGCGCGACCACGACGGGTACAGCGCGACGAGCCAGTCGAACAGGATGCTGTCTTGCGCCATGCCCCGCGTCAGCCACTGGTAGAGGTGGTGGTGGGTGTTCACGAGACCCGGGGTGACGAGGTGGCCGGTGCCGTCGACACGGTCGGCTCCACCGAGAAGATCGGCCGGCGCGTCCCCTGCGCCAACAGCCACGATGCGCGTGCCCTCGATGACGACGTGGCCGCGCTCGTGCTCCGTGTCGACCGAGTCGACGGTCGCGATGTAGGCGTTCTCGACGACGGTTCTCATGCGTGAATGGCTCCGGTTCTGGCGGCGAGAGGCTCGGTGGTCGCGCTGTTTCTGGCAGCAAGCACCTCGGCGAGAATCGACACCGCCGTCTCCTCGGGCGTCGACGCTCCGAGGTCGAGGCCTATCGGCGAGCGCAGGCGGCTGTGGTCGACACCCAGCTCGTCGAGCGATGCGCGACGGCGCGCATCCGTCACCCGGGAGCCCATCGCGCCGACGTAGCCGGCCGGGCTGCGCAGGGCGATCGCGAGGGACTCTGCGTCGAAGCGCCAGTCGTGGCTGAGCACACAGATGACGGTGTCAGCATCCATCGCGGTGCGCTCGAGGTAGGTCGTCGGCCATTCGACAACCAGATCGGACCCCGGAAAACGCTCGGCGGTCGCAAACAGAGCCCGTGGGTCGCACACCGTCACGCGGTACCCGAGTGCACTGGCCGCCCTCGCCAGCGCCGCAGAGTACTCCATCGCCCCGAGAATGATCATGCGGCGCAGCACCGGTGGCTGCTCGACGAAGTCGCGGCAGACCTCAACCTGCGTGCCGTCGCGCAGTGCCGTCTGCAGCGCGTCGGTGAAGGGCTGCACGTGCACCCGCAGCGCGCCGCCGCAGGTCAGCCCGACCGAGAACGCCGTGTCGTCGTCGATGCCGAAGTCGACGGTCTCGGCGATGCCGGTCTCGAGCACGCGCTCGGCGATGTCGACGACCGCGCCTTCGACGCATCCACCCGCGATCGAGCCGATCACCGCGGTGCCGTCGAAGGCCATGCTCGTGCCGACGGTGCGCGGGGCGCTGCCGTCGACCTGGATCGCGGTGGCGACCACGAGCTGCTGGCCGCGCTCGGCCGCGGCGAGCAGCCGGTCGGCGATGTCATACATGAATCGAGCATCGCACACAGCCGTTTCGGCGCGGTTACAGTTGAGCGAGTGAGCGACGACCTTGAGCAGCCGATTCCGCGACGCTCGCACTTCGCCGATCTCTCGCCTTTTCGCGAGAGCCCCGCCTTCTTCCGGCTCTGGCTCGGCTCGACCCTTGCCGGCGTCGGCAGCCAGATGACCATCGTCGCGGTCGGCCTGCACATCTACGAGATCACCGAGTCGACGGCCGCGGTCGCCCTCGTCGGCGTCATCTCGCTCGTGCCGATGATCATCGCCGGCATCTACGGCGGCCTGCTCGTCGACACCTTCGACCGCCGCACGGTCGCCATCGTCGCCGAGACGATCGCGTGGGTGAGCGTCGTCGGTCTTGCGGTGCTGGCCTGGACGCAGAACGACACCCTGTGGTTCTACTACGTGCTCACCACCCTCAACGCGGTCGCCGTCACGATCGTCGGCGCCGCGCGATCCGCCATCGTTCCGCGGCTGCTGCCCACCCGCCTGCTGCCGGCGGCCGGCGGTCTCAACGGCATCGGCTTCGGCTTTCAGGTCATCGTCGGCCCGGCCATCGCCGGCGTGCTCGTCGCCACCGTCGGCGTGCAGTGGACCTACACGATCGACGCCATTCTCTTCGTCGCCGCCTTCACCGGCGTGCTCACCCTCCCCCCGATCAAGCCGGAGGGCGCGGCGGGGTTCAAGGGGATTGCCGGAATCGTCGAGGGGCTGCGGTTTCTGCGCGGGGCGGCCAACATCCGTCTCTCGTTTCTCGTCGACATCGTCGCGATGACCTTCGGCATGCCGCGGGTCATTCTGCCCGCGGTCGGCGCCCTGGTCATCGGCGGCGGGGCGGTCACCGTCGGAATCCTCTCGGCCGCCTTCGCCGCGGGCACCCTCATCGTCGGCGTCTTCAGCGGCCGCCTCGGTGGCGTGCGCTGGCACGGGCGGGCGATTCGCAACGCGATCATGGTCTTCGGAGGCTTCGTTCTCGCCTTCGGGATCGTGCTGCTGCTGACGGGCAACCGACCCGACGCGCCCCTCAACGTGCCCGCACTCATCGCCAGCTGCGTCATTCTCGCCGGGGCCGGCGGCGCCGACCAGGTGAGCGCCGTGTTCCGCTCGACGATGCTGCAGGCCGCGGCGCCCGACAACATGCGCGGCCGGGTGCAGGGTGTCTTCATCGTCGTCGTCACCGGCGGTCCACGCATCGGCGATGCCTACGTCGGCCTCGTCGCCGCGACCCTGCTGCTCTGGCTGCCGTCGCTGCTCGGCGGCGTGCTCATCATCGCCCTGGTCTTTCTGCTGGTGCGGCACTACCGCAGCTTCTACAACTACGACGCGCTCAACCCCGTTCCTTAGCCGCGCTGCAGCTCTCTGAGGTAGCGCCCGGGCGAGACGCCAGCCACCGAGCGGAACTCGTTGATGAGGTGCGCCTGATCGGTGTAGCCAAGATCGGCGGCGATCTGGGTCATATCGGCGTTCGGTGAGGATGCGAGCCGTATGACCTCTTGTAGCCGGATGCGGCGGGCGACATCGTTCGGCCCGACGCCGACGGTAGCCCGCAGCGCTCTCTGGAGGGTGCGCTCACTGATGCCAAGCTCTTGTGCCACCGCTCTGCCTGGCCGCACCCGAGGGCTTGACGTCAGCGATGCGACCGCGGCGTTGGCGCGGCGCTGCTCGAGGGTGAGCGGCCGCGCACGCAACGCCTGAAGGATGAGCTCGTCGGCGCGAACCGCCTGGTCGTCTGCGGTCGCTATGTTCTGCAGCAGGTCGAAGACCGGCGCGGCGACGGCACTGATCGCCTCCTCGGCAGGCCCGATTGGCGTGAGTTCGGAGAGCACGGCCAGCCCGGCGGGACGCAGGCGAATCGCGAAGACGGAGCCGCTGCCCGCGATGACGCGCGACCACGCGCCCGGCCGGACCCGGGTCACGACGTATGGCGCGGGGACGCTGCCCTGCTCAACGCTGAGGGTGATCGCGGGAAAGTCGACGATCCGCTGGGCGATCTCCTCACCTGCAGCGAGGTTCCACTGCACGCTCCAATAGGTGTCGACGACCTCGCTCAGCGCGGGTGTCGGGCTGATCCACTCGGCAGCGAAGCGGGCAAGGTTGGAGGGGGCGAGCACCCCCGAGCGCTCCCCCGCTTCGATCCGTCGCGTCGTAGCCATGTGACGCAATTCTGCAATACGCGGGGGCGCCAGAGGGTGCACGATGGGCCCATGACCACGAACTACCAGAACACGTTCATCGCCGTGGCGCCGGATTGCACCGCTCGGTCTGCAGAAGCACCGCCGCTCGATCCGGCCAAGCCAACAGTCGCAGCGCTGCAGTTCGAGCTGCTGAGCGAGAAGCCCTACCAGCTGACCTCCGACGACCTGCTCTTCACCGTGCACGCGATCCGCTCCGGAATCGCCGACGCCGACCTTGAGCAGGAGCACGAGCGGTTCTTCGCGAAAGACCAGGCCTGCCTTCGGGCGTCGCCCCTCGGCAAGCGCTACGGGTGGGCAACCCACCACGACGAGCAGGGCCGAGTCGCCCTCGTCGGCGTCGGGACCGCCGAGTACGAGCGTCTCGCCGCGCAGCCCGACCTCGTGCAGAAAGCCGCGATGAGGTCGTCGCGCGCGTAAGTTGAAGGCATGAGCGTTCCAAGGTCGGCGAGCTACTGGGCTACCCAGTTCGCCGTCTGCGGCTTCTTCGCCGTCGCCCTGCCCGCGCTCGGGGTTTTCTTCATCGTCGCCACAGACGAGCCCGGCCGCGGCGTGATCCTCATGTTCTGCAGCCTGCTCTTCGTGGGCTGCCTCATCTGGCTGGTGGTGCGGTACCGCACGATGACGGCGACCCAGCGCGCGATCTACGCGTGGGCCATCACGCAGCAGCACGCGGCCGGCGTCTCGAGTGACATCACCATGGACATGGCAGGCCGTGCGCAGGCCGGCACGCTGCGACCCGACGAGCTGCAGTGGATGATCGACCTCAACCGCGACAACCCCTACCCCGGTGACACACGCGCGACACAAACGGGTGTTTAGCTGACAGCATGACCTTCGACCTCGTCATTCGCGCCGCCTCCGCCTTCGTCGACGGGCGCTTTCAGC
>JBIIAR010000053.1:0-9852 GCA_044239765.1 Microbacteriaceae bacterium | reverse complement strand
GTCATCCGGCGCCGGTTTCATCTACGTGCTGATCGCGATCGTCACCGCGCCGTTCCTGCGGCTGGGGCGCTTCGATCAGCCGGGAGCCCGCAGCGCGAACGTGCTGATTCTCGCGTACCCCTCGATCGCCGCGGTGACGTCCTTCGCCTTTCTCGAGCTGCTGTTTCTCGGCAAGCCCTTCAACTTCGTCAGCTACGTCATCGGCGGTGGGCAGTCGGCGATCGAGATCATCCAGACTCTCTTCACCACGCTCAACGGCGCGCTCGTCATCGCCCCGGTGGTCAGTGCCTGGGTCATAGCGCTCATCGTGCGCAAGCCGTGGGCGATCCTCATCTCGACGCTCGTCTTTCTCGGGGTCGTGGTGAGCTCTGTCTACGGGCTGCTGCCGGCGAACTCGGCCGGTGACACCTTCATCCTCATGGTGGTCATGGCGATCGCGCTGATTCCCACGGCTCGGCAGTTTCCCACCGTCCTTCTGGTCGACATCGTTGCGACAGCGCAGATCGCGATCGCCTGGCTCGCCGCCTTCAACCGGCCGATCGTGCTCGAATGGATGCAGGGGCTCGGGCTGGGCTGAGGCCTTGGTGCGGCGGCACTAAAGTTGTGTGAATGAGTTCCCAGCAGACCGGATTCGACCTCTTTCAGGACCGCAGCATCGTCGCGATGCGCGTCAACGGCGAGCTGCGTGACCTCGCGACCACGGTCAGCGAGGGCGACACCGTAGAGCCGGTCGAGATCTCGTCGGCTGACGGCCTCAACATCCTGCGTCACTCCGCCGCGCACGTGACGGCTCAGGCGGTGCAGTCGATCAACCCCGAGGCGAAGCTCGGCATCGGGCCGCCGGTCACCGACGGCTTCTACTACGACTTCGACGTCGAGACCCCGTTCACTCCCGAGGACCTCAAGGCCATCGACAAGGCCATGGAGCGCATCATCAAGCAGGGCCAGCGATTCGTGCGCCGGGTCGTCACCGAGGACGAGGCCCGTGCCGAACTCGCCAGCGAGCCGTACAAGCTCGAGCTGATCGGGCTCAAGGGGGCGGGAAATGACGGCGAGGACGTCGAGGTCGGGGGAGCAGAGCTCACGATCTACGACAACGTCGACGCCAAGACCGGCGAGGTCTACTGGAAGGACCTCTGCCGCGGCCCGCATCTGCCGAGCACCCGCCAGATCGGCAACGGCTACAAGCTCATGCGCACCGCAGCGGCCTACTGGCGTGGCTCGGAGAAGAACAAGCAGCTGCAGCGGGTCTACGGCACGGCCTGGGCAACCAAAGACGAGCTGCGGGCCTATACGGAGCGCCTCGAAGAGGCGGCCAAGCGCGACCACCGCAAGCTTGGGCAAGAGCTCGACCTCTTCTCGTTCCCCGACGAGATCGGCTCCGGTCTCGCGGTGTTCCACCCCAAGGGCGGTGTCGTGCGCGCCGAGATTGAGAACTACATGCGCCAGCGCCTCATCGCGCACGGCTACGAGCAGGTCTACTCGCCGCACATCACCAAGGGCACGCTCTTCGAGACCAGCGGTCACCTGCAGTGGTACAAGGACGGCATGTTCCCCGCCATGCACCTCGACGAGGAGCACGACGACCAGGGAAACATCACCCGCCAGGGGCAGGACTACTACCTCAAGCCGATGAACTGCCCGTTCCACAACCTCATCTTCGACGCCCGGGGTCGCAGCTACCGCGAGCTGCCGCTGCGTCTTGCCGAGTTCGGCACGGTCTACCGCTACGAGAAGAGCGGCACCCTGCAGGGTCTGACCCGCGTGCGCGGTCTCACCCAGGACGACGCTCACATCTACGTCACTCCCGACCAGGTGAAAGACGAGATCAAGGGCCAGCTGGAGTTCGTCTTCGAGACTCTGCGCGGCTACGGCCTCGACAACTTCTACCTCGAGCTCTCGACGCGTGATCCAGAGAAGTCCGTGGGATCCGACCAGCAGTGGGAGGAGGCAACCGAGACCCTTCGCCAGGTCGGCACCGAGTCCGGCCTCACGCTCGTCGACGATCCGGGCGGAGCCGCGTTCTACGGCCCGAAGATCTCGGTGCAGGCGATGGATGCGATCGGCCGCACCTGGCAGCTCTCGACCGTGCAGCTCGACTTCAACCAGCCGGAGCGATTCAACCTGCAGTACACCGCTGCCGATGGCACCAAGCAGCAGCCGATCATGATCCACCGCGCGCTGCTCGGCTCGATCGAGCGCTTCTTCGCGATTCTGCTGGAGCACTACGCCGGTGCCTTCCCCGTCTGGCTGTCACCGGTGCAGGTCATGGGAATTCCCGTCGCCGAGCAGTACGAGGAGTACCTCAGCGAGGTCATCAGCCGGCTGAGGGCCAAGGGTGTGCGCGCGGAGATGGACCTCTCGAGCGACCGCATGCCGAAGAAGATTCGCAACGCGACGCTGCAGAAGATCCCGTTCCAGCTCATTGCGGGGGAGGACGACCGCGCGGCCAACGCGGTGAGCTTCCGCTTCCGTGACGGACACCAGGAGAACGGCATCCCGGTCGACGAGGCGGTCGAGCGCATCCTCGAGGCGATCGCGAGCAAGGCGCAGGTCTGATGCGCGACTACGACGGCGAGCAGTACGAGAACGTGGAGAGCTCGAGCGAGTTCGCTGCGGTTCCCGACTCGTTCCAGCGACTGTGGACGCCCCACCGCATCGCCTACATCGAGAACGGCCAGCAGCCCGGAGACGATGCGTGCCCCTTCTGCATCGCTCCGACGCTGGACGACGAGAAGGCGCTCATCGTGGCGCGCGGCACGCACGCGTTCGTGCTGCTCAACCTGTTTCCGTACAACAGCGGCCACCTGCTCGTGTGCCCGTACCGCCATGTTGCAACGTATGACGAGGCAACGGTCGACGAGGTCGCAGAGATCGGTAGTCTCACCCAGACGGCGATGCGGGTTCTCACCGAGGTCTCGCACGCGCACGGCTACAACATCGGAATGAACCAGGGGCAGATCGCCGGCGCAGGGATTGCGGCACACCTGCACCAGCACGTGGTGCCCCGCTGGGCGCTCGACTCGAACTTCTTTCCGATCATCGCCGGCACGAAGGCCATCCCGCGCCTGCTGGGCGAGGTGCGGCATGACCTCGCGGCGGCATGGCCCAAGGCCACCGACTGAGCTTTGGCCGCAGAAGCGCACCAACCAACGAACGTAGAATTGAAGAACTATGAGCACTGACACGTCGAACGAAGTACTGGGTACGAGCCGCGTCAAGCGTGGCCTCGCTGAAATGCTCAAGGGCGGCGTCATCATGGACGTCGTCAATGCCGATCAGGCGAAGATCGCCGAGGATGCCGGTGCTGTCGCCGTCATGGCGCTCGAGCGCGTGCCCGCAGACATCCGCTCGCAGGGTGGCGTCGCGCGCATGAGCGACCCGGACCTCATCGACGGCATCATCGAGGCCGTGTCGATCCCCGTTATGGCGAAGGCACGGATCGGCCACTTCGTCGAGGCGCAGGTGCTGCAGTCCCTCAAGGTCGACTACATCGACGAGTCCGAGGTGCTCTCACCCGCCGACTACATCAACCACATCGACAAGTGGAACTTCGACGTTCCCTTCGTCTGCGGCGCGACCAACCTCGGTGAGGCCCTGCGTCGCATCACCGAGGGTGCCGCGATGATCCGCTCGAAGGGCGAGGCCGGCACCGGTGACGTGTCGGAGGCGACCCGTCACATCCGCACCATCAAGAGCGAGATCGCCGCACTCTCGAGCAAGTCGAAAGACGAGCTCTACGTCGCCGCGAAAGAGCTGCAGGCGCCCTACGAGCTCGTCGTCGAGGTAGCGCGCACCGGCAAGCTGCCCGTCGTGCTCTTCACGGCCGGTGGTGTCGCCACCCCCGCCGACGCCGCTCTGATGATGCAGCTCGGTGCTGACGGTGTGTTCGTGGGCTCGGGCATCTTCAAGTCGGGCAACCCGGCGGCGCGCGCAGCCGCCATCGTCAAGGCCACGACCTTCTTCGACGATGCCAGTGTGATCGCGCAGGTGTCGCGCGGTCTCGGCGAGGCGATCGTCGGCATCAACGTCGCCGACATCCCCGCTCCGCACCGCCTTGCCGAGCGTGGCTGGTAGCCGGGTCGGGGTACTCGCACTTCAGGGGGACTTTCGCGAGCACCTCGCCGTACTGACGGCACTCGGTGCGACCGCGGTTCCGATCCGTCGCCCCGAGGAGCTCGATGAGATCGACGGCCTCGTCATTCCCGGCGGGGAGTCGAGCGTCATCGACAAGCTGGCTCGCACCTTCGGGCTCTTCGAGCCCCTTCGAGCGAAGATTGCCGCTGGGCTGCCCGTCTACGGCACCTGCGCGGGCCTCATCATGATCAGCGACACCGTGCTCGATGCGATCAGCGGCCAGCAGAGTCTCGGTGGGCTGCACGTCGCGGTGCGGCGCAATGCCTTCGGATCGCAGCTCGACTCGTTCGAGACGGACATCGACATCCCGTCGCTGGGGGAGCCTCCGGTGCACGCCGTCTTCATCCGCGCGCCCGTGGTGGAGTCGGTTGGCGATGACGTCACCGTTCTTGCCGCGCTTGCAGACGGCCGGATCGTCGCCGTCGAACAGGGCCCCCTGCTGGGCACGAGCTTTCACCCCGAGATGACCGGTGACACTCGCTTTCACGAGTACTTTCTGCAGAAGCTTCAGACCGCGTCGTAGGTGAGGCGCACGGCGAGGGGTGTGCCCGTGAAGAACGCGGGCACCTCGATCGGCTCTGTGGGGTCGAAGTGCCACGCGTTGCCCGCCTCGGGCAGTGCGCCCTCGATCTGGAAGGTCAGCGAGAGCTGGCGAATCGGGTTGTCTGGGCTGCCGCTGCGAATGAGCTGGCGGGTGAGGTCGACCATGCCGTTGCCCCACTGAATCAGCAGGCCGTCGTCGTCATCCTCGATCACCGTGTGCTGCGCCCGGTGCTGCGTGTAGAACTCGAGCATCGCAGCGACTCCCTCGTCAACCGTCAGGCTCTCGAGCTTCCAGCCGTGGTTGCCGAGAATGCGGAGAAAGGCCTTCTCGGCGAAGGCGATGCGAAACCAGGCCATGTGTCCACGCTATCCGAGCGGGTAGTGCAGCTGCAGCAGCAGCTCGGAGCGATCGATGTCGAGCACGGCGCGGGGAAAGAACGACCTCGCAACGACGAAGTACGGGGCCAGTGCCGTTCGCAGGGCGGCTGCCTCGATGACCGGAGCGGTCAGCTGCAGGTAGGCGGTCGTCTCCTGCGAGCGGATGCGCACGGCTATGGATCCCTCAGTGGCAAGTCCGCTGTCGCGCAGTGCCGACAGGAGCGCCTTGAGCGAGCCACGCTGCTCGTTGCCCATGCGCTCGGCGAGCTGCTCGGGGTCGATGACCTCGTCGACGACCGACTCGAGCCAGTTGCGACCGGACTCCGGCAGCATGACCGCGCGCAGGCTGCCCGCGAGCTCGCGGGCAAGATCGCTGTCCTCCGCCCTTAGCTCGCCACGGTCGACGACCCTGCGCAGGAACGGCACGACCTCGGCGTTGAGCATGGCGAGGCGCTCATCGCGCACCGACGGCATGAGACCGCTGCGAAGGTCGTCGATCACGTCGCGTTGCGCAGACGCCGCCGAGCCACGCCAGGCGAGAAGGTGCACGACCTGGGTGCGGGAGAAGGCTGCCGCAGCGATGCCCGTGGCGAGCACGGGAGCCGCGACGATCAGCGGCGAGACGACGTAGCGGGCGGGGTAGTTCTCGAGAACGGGAGCGATCTCGATCGCCCCCAGCGCGAGCAGCACGACTGTCGCACCAAGGGTCATGCGCAGGATCTCCCGCGCGGAGCGGTATGAGCCCGACATCAGGATCACGATGGCGAAGGCGATCGGGCCCCAGTCACCACGCACCGAGGTGTTGGTGCCCCACTGGCTGACCACATCCAGCACGGAGGCCAGGGCGAGCGTTGACCAGATGATCGCCATGCGACCGCGGCTGAGGGGCGCGCGGTAGGGGCTGGTGCTGACGATCATGAGCACGCTGGCCGCCACGAGCGTGAGAAGCGCGAGCACCTGCAGAGCCGGGTACGCCACCTGCTGCCACTGGGCGAGGCTCATCGCCACGGCAACGACGACGGCGGTGATGACACAGCTGAGGGTGATCAGGCGGGCGGTCATGCCGCCGAGCGGGTCGAGCTGCAGCGGGGTCAGCGAGCCGGGGGTCACGATTCCTCACCAAGCACGGGAACGGTGAGCACGACAGAGGTTCCGCTGCCCGGGCTGCTCCACAGCTGCACGCTTCCGCCCACGCTGGCGATGCGACCGCGTACGGAGTTGCGCAGGCCAAGGCGATCGTCGCCGACGGCGGACTCGACGAAGCCGCGTCCAGCATCCGTGATCATCGCGGTGAGGTCGGTGGCGGAGGTGAAGACGACGAGCTCACTGCGCGTGACCCCGGAATGCCGCAGCACGTTGACCAGGCACTGCTCTATGGCCTGCGAGAGGGCGATCGCGGTCGTCGAGGCGAGGGTGTCGAGGCCGCGTAGGTCACCGCTGACGTCCACCTGCAGGCCGTCCTTGCGCAGTCGTTCTATGACGCCGAGCAGGGCTCCCGTCAGGGCGACGGCATCCTCGGAGTCGTCTTCGGTGTCAGGTGCAGCGACCAGTTCGATGCTCGTGCGAATCTGGCGAATCGTGCGGGGCGAGAGCGGCCCGGGGCGAGTGGTCGCCAGGGTCGCGAGCTCGTTGAGGATCGTGTCGTGCACGAGCGCGGACGACCGCAGCTCGAGAACGCGGCGCTCGCGCGCGGCACGCTCGATCGCGTCGGCCATCGAGATGGGCGACTCCACCTGACGGGTGCGACGGCGACTGATCACGAGAAGCTCGAGCGCGAGCGCTCCACCCACCGCGATGGCGATCGCAGGGATGTCGACGATGATCGTTCGCACGCTGCCGATGAGCCCGACGAGCACCGCGGCCTCGGCGAGCGAGTAGCCGATGATGACGCCGACCGCACCACTCGAGCGCCGGTCGACCATGCCGCCGATGAGCGTGACAGCGACCTTGAGCGTCGTCAGAAGAAAGGTCGCGCTCGTTCCCTCCAGCACCGAGAAGTTGGCGAGGGTGAAGGCGAAGGCGCCGACGGACGCAGTGATGACCAGTCCGCCGATCGCGATGGATGCGAGCGTGTGCCCCATAGGTGCACGAAGCACGAGCGCGGTGATCCAGATGATGGTGAGGATCGGCAGGGTCAGCCAGCCGGGGTACCCCGGGCTCAGCAGGCTGATGATGATCTCTGCCACGAAGATCACCGTGAGAAGGCTGCTCGAGAACCAGAAGAATGCCTGCCCGAGCGCTTCGCGCGTCGCCACGGCCGCGTGGGCTGCCGGGAAGACAAGAGTCATAGTCGCCAGTATCTCAGGCGATTGCATTCCGCTGAGAGCATGATGGTGACATGAAGATCTACTCCGATTACGCCGGTCACCGCTCACGCCAGATCACCGTTGACGTTCTCTGCCTCGCCGCCATTGCGGCCTGGGCGTGGTTGGGATACACGATCTACACCCTCGTCATGAACCTGGCCGATTTCGGCGTGCAGATGGAGGATGCCGGCGAGGGCTTCAAAGACACGATGACCGAGGTGAGCAAGACGCTCGGCGACGTTCCCCTCATCGGCGGCGGCATCCGCGCGCCCTTCGATGCGGCATCCGACGCCGGAGCAAACCTCGAGGCCGCGGGCCAGGCGCAGCAGACCGCCGTGGAGCAGCTGGCGACCGGCCTTGGCATCGGCATCGCGGTGCTGCCGATCCTGACGATCCTGATCTTCTGGCTGGTGCCCCGCATCCGTTTCGCCCGCCGTGCGGGCGTTGCCAAGCAGCTCGTGCAGTCGGGGGCCAGCGTAGACCTGCTCGCGCTGCGGGCTCTCGCTACCCAGAAGCTCGCCGCGATCGCGGCGGTGGCGCCCGACCCCGCTGGCGCGTGGCGCCGTAACGACGCGACCGTGATCGCCGCGCTCGCCAACCTCGAGCTGCGCAGCTCCGGGGTGAAGCTGCGCGGCTGATCTAGACTGGTCGAGGAAATTTCGAGCAACAAGGGGACCAATGTCAGGCCACTCCAAATGGGCTACCACCAAGCACCAGAAGGCGATCAAAGACCAGCGCCGCGCGAAGTCGTTCGCCAAGCTCATCAAGAACATCGAGGTCGCCGCCAAGCTGGGCGGCGCTGACCTCTCTGGCAACCCGACCCTCGTCGACGCGGTGCAGAAGGCGAAGAAGACCTCGGTTCCCAACACGAACATCGACAGCGCGATCAAACGCGGCGCCGGACTCAGCGGTGAGTCGGTCGACTACCAGACCATCATGTACGAGGGCTACGCGGCCAATGGCGTGGCGCTGCTCATCGAGTGCCTCACCGACAACAAGAACCGCGCTGCGGCCGAGGTGCGCACGGCGATGAGCCGCAACGGCGGCACCATGGCCGACCCGGGCAGTGTCGCCTACAACTTCAGCCGCAAGGGCGTCATCTCGATCACCAAGGTCGACGGCGTCAGTGAGGACGACATCCTCGAGGCGGTGCTCGACGCGGGCGCGGAAGAGGTGAAGGACCAGGGCGGCGGATTCGAGGTCATCACTGAGCCTTCGCAGCTGGTTGCCTCGCGCACCGCGCTGCAGGAGGCGGGCATCGACTACGACTCATCAGAGGCGGAGTTCGTTCCGAACCTCACGATTGAGGTCGACGCCGAGACGGCTCGCAAGGTCTTCAAGCTCATCGACGCGCTCGACGACCTTGACGACGTGCAGAACATCTTCGCGAACCATGAGATCACCCCCGACGTGCAGGCGCAGCTCGACGAAGACGAGTAGCGCGTGGCTCTGCGGGTGCTCGGCATCGATCCCGGTCTGACCCGGTGCGGTGTCGGGATCGTGGATGTGACGCCTGACCGGCGGGCCAGTCTCGTCTACGTCGGCGTCATCCGCACCCCGCCAGAGCTGGAGCTCGAGAAGCGCCTGCTCGCAATCGGCATGGGCATCGCCGCGGCGCTCGACGAGTTCTCGCCGCAGGCAGTGGCCCTTGAGCGCGTCTTCGCGCAGCACAACGTGCGCACGGTGATGGGCACAGCGCAGGCGAGCGGTGTGGCGATGCACGCCGCCGCCGCTCGGGGTCTGGCGGTCGGCCTGCACACGCCCAGTGAGGTCAAGGCTGCGGTGACGGGCTATGGCGCAGCCGACAAGGCGCAGGTTGGCGCCATGGTGGCGCGAATTCTGCGGCTTGACGAGGCGCCGAAGCCGGCCGATGCGGCAGATGCCCTTGCCCTCGCCCTCTGCCACGCGTGGCGCGGTGCGCCCGCGACCGCGGCGTCGACGGGGGAGACCCCGGCTCAGAAAGCATGGCGCGCCGCAGAGAAGCGCGCGGCCGGCGGACGATAAGATTCGAACATGATTTCGAGTGTTCGGGGCACAGTGCTCGCCGTTGCCGGCACGACGGCGGTCATCGAGGTCGGGGGAGTCGGGCTGGCCGTGCAGGTGACCCCGCGCCACGGTCTCACCCTGCGGGTCGGCGCCGAGGCCATGGTGCGCACCGCGCTCATCGTGCGCGAGGACGACCTCAGCCTCTTCGGCTTCGCCGAGGCGGATGAGCTGGCTGTCTTCGACCACCTGCGCAGCGTGACCGGGGTCGGGCCCAAGAGCGCCATGGGCGTTCTCGCCGTGCTGACCCCGTCAGAGATCGCCCGCGCGGTGACGCTCGAAGACGATGCCGTCTTTCGCAAGGTCTCTGGCATCGGCCCCAAGACGGCCAAGCTCATCGTCATTGCCCTCGCGGGCAAGCTCGTTGTCACCCATTCGTCAGAGCCTATCGCCGCGGTCGCGCCCAGCGTTTCTGAGAGTGTGCTCGTCGCCCTGGTCGGCCTCG
>JBIIAR010000362.1:0-2522 GCA_044239765.1 Microbacteriaceae bacterium | reverse complement strand
GATGTGGCCGTACCTGGCGGGGGAGTTCGGCAACCCCTCGTCGGTGCACACGGTCGGCGAGAGCGCCCTTTTTGCCCTCGACCAAGCTCGGGCCGCAATTGCTGCCCATCTGGGCGTGCGCCCCGCAGAGCTGATCTTCACCAGCGGCGGCACCGAGAGCGACAACCTCGCCGTCAAGGGCATCGTGCTCGCCTCCACCCGGGGGCGCCACATCATCACGTCCGCGATCGAGCACGAGGCGATCCTTGAGAGTGTCGACTACCTGGTGCGGCACCACGGAGCATCCGTGACGATCCTGCCGGTCACCGAGGAGGGGCTCGTGACACCGGCTTCCCTCGCCGAAGCCATCCGCGACGACACCGCGCTGGTGACGATCCAGCACGCCAACAACGAGATCGGGGTGGTGCAAGACGTTGCCGGCCTCCAGGCTGTTGCCGGCGGCATCCCCTTTCACACCGATGCCGTGCAGTCGGCGGGGTGGCTCGCGCTGAACGACCTCGGTGTCGACGCCATGACGATCGCAGGCCACAAGCTCGGAACGCCGAAGGGCGTCGGCCTGCTCTACGTGCGCAGCGGCGTCGCGCTCGAGCCGCTGCTGCACGGCGGCGGGCAGGAGCGCGGGCGACGCAGCGGCACCGAGAACGTCGCGGGCGCGGTCGGGTTGAGCGCGGGGCTGTCCCTCGCGGCTGTGTCTTCCGAACAGACAGGCTCACCGGGGCACCTGCGCGACCTGCTCATCGACGGAGTGCTCGCCGCGGTGCCCGGCGCGTTCGTCACCGGCTCGCGCAGCTCGCGCCTGCCCAACCACGCCTCGTTCTGCTTTCCGGGCACCAGCGGCGAGGCGGTGCTGCTCGAACTGGAGCGGCACGGCATCGTCTGCTCCAGCGGCTCGGCATGCGCGGCCGGCAGCGATGAGCCCTCGCATGTGCTGCTCGCGATCGGCATCGATGCCGCGGTAGCCCAGACGGCCGTGCGGTTCACACTCGACGGCACCACCACATCCGATCAGGTTTCCGAGGTCATCGAGCGGGTGGCTGATGCGGTCGCGACGGTCGGCGGCCTGTCGACTCGTTAGTAGGCTGGACACCTCGACCGCGCACCCAGCGCGGCTGACCTTTGGAGTTCTTTCGTGGCAAGTTCCCTCGATTCCGTCATCAACCTCGCGAAGCGCCGTGGCTTCGTCTTCCAGTCGGGGGAGATCTACGGAGGGTCGCGCTCCGCGTGGGACTACGGACCCCTCGGTGTGGCTCTCAAGGAGAACATCAAGCGCCAGTGGTGGCAGACCATGGTGCAGGGCCGTGACGACATCGTCGGCCTCGACTCCGCAGTGATCCTTCCGAAGGCCGTCTGGGAGGCCTCCGGCCATGTCGAGGTGTTCACCGACCCGCTCGTCGAGTCACTGCACACCCACAAGCGCTACCGCGCCGACCACCTGCTCGAGGCCTACGAGGAGAAGCACGGCCACCCGCCGGTCAACGGCCTCGCCGACATCAAGGACCCCGACACCGGCCAGCCCGGATCATGGACCGAGCCGCAGAACTTCAGCGGTCTGCTGAAGACCTACCTCGGCCCCGTGGACAACGAGGAGGGACTCCACTACCTGCGCCCCGAGACCGCGCAGGGCATCTTCGTCAACTTCGCCAACGTCGTCACCACGACCCGCCAGAAGCCCCCGTTCGGCATCGGCCAGATCGGCAAGAGCTTCCGCAACGAGATCACCCCCGGAAACTTCATCTTCCGCACCCGCGAGTTCGAGCAGATGGAGATGGAGTTCTTCGTCGAGCCGGGCACCGACGAAGAGTGGCACCAGTACTGGATCGACCTTCGCCTGCAGTGGTACGTCGACCTCGGCATCAACCCAGAGAACCTTCGCCTCTTCGAGCACCCCAAGGAGAAGCTCTCGCACTACTCGACCCGCACCGTCGACATCGAGTACAAGTTCGGCTTCCAGGGCAGCCAGTGGGGCGAGCTCGAGGGCATTGCCAACCGCACCGACTACGACCTGCGCACGCACTCGGAGAAGAGCGGCAAAGACCTGTCGTACTTCGACCAGACCAAGGACGCCCGCTGGACGCCCTACGTCATCGAGCCCGCGGCTGGCCTCACCCGCTCGCTCATGGCCTTCCTTGTCGACGCCTACGCCGAGGATGAGGCTCCCAACGCCAAGGGCGGCGTCGACACCCGCACCGTGCTGCGCCTCGACCGCCGCCTCTCGCCGATCAAGGTCGCCGTGCTTCCCCTCTCGCGCAACGAGCAGCTCTCACCCGTCGCCCGCACCCTCGCGGCCGACCTGCGCAAGTACTGGAACGTCGACTTCGACGACGCCGGCGCCATCGGCAAGCGCTACCGCCGACAGGACGAGATCGGCACGCCCTTCGCCGTGACCATCGACTTCGACACCCTCGAAGACAACGCGGTCACCGTGCGCGAGCGCGACACCATGGCGCAGGAACGCGTCTCACTTGACCGCTTGCGCGGCTACCTCGCCGAGCAGCTCATCGGCTCGTAGTACTGCGGCACCG
>JBIIAR010000361.1:0-2537 GCA_044239765.1 Microbacteriaceae bacterium | reverse complement strand
AATGTCGGGCTTCTCGTCGCGCAGCAGGTTGAGGCTCTGCAGAATCGCGTCGGCGGAGCCGCTGAACCAGCGCTTGCCGAGACGCTGCTGTGCCGGCACCGAGGCGACATAGGCGTGCAGCATGCCCGAGAGGCGCCAGGTCTGCGACACGTGGCGGTCGAGGCTGTGCGACTTGTACTGCGTCAGCACGACAATCTGGCGCAATCCGGAGTTGATGAGGTTGCTCAGCGCGAAGTCGATCAGTCGGTAGCCACCGCCGAAGGGCACGGCGGGCTTGGCCCGGTCGGCGGTGAGGGGCATGAGGCGCTTGCCTTCGCCACCGGCGAGGACGATACCGAAGATCTTCTTTGAAGGCATGGCACCAGAGTATGCGAGCCACCATGGGGGTACTAGCGTTTGACATATGCGCGTCGACCTGATTACCCGTGAATATCCGCCGGAGGTCTACGGAGGGGCCGGTGTGCACGTCGCCGAGCTTGTTCGGGCCCTTCGCCCGCAGCTCGATGTCGTCGTTCGCGCCTTCGGCCAGCCGCGGGATGAGGCAGGCACCTTCGCCTACCTCGTGCCCCCGGGGCTGACCAGCGCCAACCCCGCCCTCGCCACCCTCGGCGTCGACCTGCAGATCGCGCAGGACGTCGCCGGAGCCGACCTCGTGCACTCCCACACCTGGTACGCCAACGGAGCCGGACATCTCGCCTCGCTTCTGCACGGAATACCCCACGTCGTCACCGCCCACAGCCTCGAGCCGCTGCGCCCGTGGAAGGCCGAGCAGCTCGGCGGCGGTTACCGCGTCTCGAGCTGGATCGAGGCCACTGCCTTCGCCGGTGCCGCCAAGGTCATCGCCGTCAGCGAGGGCATGCGGCAGGACATCCTGCGCTCCTACCCCTTCCTCGACGAGGAGAAGGTCACCGTCGTCTACAACGGCATCGACCTCGAGCGCTGGCACCCGGTCGACGACGACGAGCTCGTGCGCAGCCTCGGCATCGACCCGGATCGCCCCGCGGTCGTCTTCGTCGGCCGCATCACCCGCCAGAAGGGCCTGCCCTACCTGCTCAAGGCCGCCGCGAAGCTGCCGAAAGACGTGCAGCTGGTGCTCTGCGCCGGAGCCCCCGACACCCCCGAGATCCTCTCCGAGGTCAAGGCGGGCGTCGCCGCGCTCAAGAAGAAGCGCTCTGGCGTGGTGTGGATCGACCGCCTGCTCAGCCAGTACGAGCTGAGCGCCGTGCTCACCAAGGCCACCACCTTCGTGTGCCCCTCGGTCTACGAGCCACTGGGAATCGTCAACCTGGAGGCCATGGCCTGCGGTGCGCCCGTTGTCGGCACGGCGACCGGTGGCATCCCCGAGGTCATTGTCGACGGCGTGACCGGGCGACTCGTTCCGATCGACCAGCTGACGGACGGCACGGGCACCCCGCGCGACCCCGAGAAGTTCGTCAACGACCTGGCCGACACCCTCATCGAGGTGCTCTCGGATCCCGCTGCAGCGAAGCGGATGGGGGAGGCCGGCCGCCTTCGGGCCGAGTCCGACTTCAGCTGGGCTCGCATCGCGGCGCAGACCAAGGACATCTACGAGTCACTCGCCTGACTAAACTGGAACCAAATGTCTAGTGTTCTGGTGCTCGACGACGTCACCGTCGTTCGCGACAAAAACCCCATTCTCAAGTCGGTCACCTGGACCGTTGACTCCGAGGAGCGCTGGGCGATCCTCGGGCCCAACGGTGCAGGCAAGACGACGCTGCTGCAGATCGCGTCTGCCTCGATGCACCCGACCTCCGGCTCCGCGCTGATTCTCGACGAGAAGCTGGGCAAGATCGACCTCGCTGAGCTGCGCCCGCGGGTCGGCTTCGCGTCGACGGCCGAGGCCCGTCGGATCCCCGGCAACGAGACGGTGCTCGACGTCGTGCTGACGGCCGCCTACGCGGTCGCCGGTCGCTGGAACGAGCAGTACGACGACATCGACGTTCGCCGCGCCCAGCGGGTGCTGGCCGAGTGGAAGCTCGACGCCCTCGAGAACCGCCTGTTCGGCAGCCTCAGCGACGGCGAGCAGAAGCGGGTGCAGATCGCGCGATCGGTCATGACCGATCCAGAGCTGCTGCTGCTCGACGAGCCGGCCGCCTCGCTCGACCTCGGTGCGCGGGAAGAGCTGCTCAAGCTGCTCGGCGGCTACGCGAGCGCGCCGTCAGCGCCCGCCATCGTCATGGTTACCCACCACGTTGAGGAGATCCCGCCGGGCTTCACCCACGCGATGCTGCTCAAGAAGGGCGCTGTCACGGCGTCCGGGCCCATCGACGAGGTGCTCAACGCCGCCAACCTCAGCCTCACCTTCGGCCTCGAGCTCACGGTCGAGAAGACCAACGGCCGATTCGCCGCTAGGGCCGCGTAACGACATCTGATAAGCTAGGCCGTCGGCCATGCGCCGAGCAGACTTCTTTCTCTAAAGGACATCCCATGAAGACCGATATTCACCCCGAGTACAACGCGATCGTTTTCCGCGACCTGGCCTCCGGCGAGACCTTCCTCACGCGTTCGAACGCGAC
>JBIIAR010000131.1:0-6691 GCA_044239765.1 Microbacteriaceae bacterium | reverse complement strand
CGATGGTAGAGACATCGAGATCGCCGAACACGGTCATGGCTACCGTTCGCGGAATCGGGGTCGCCGTCAGCACGAGCACGTGCGGCGGGTTGGCGGCCTTCGCCCGCAGCGCCTCGCGCTGGTCGACGCCGAAGCGGTGCTGCTCGTCGATGACGACGAGCCCGAGGTCGAAGAAGCCGACGTTGTCGCTGAGCAGCGCGTGCGTGCCGACAACGATGCTCGCGCTGCCGCTGACCGCGCCGAGCAGCGCCTTCTTGCGTTCGGCGGTCGGCAGCTGGCCGGTGAGCAGCGTCGGGCGCAGCCTCGCCGACAGGTCGGGGCCGAGGGTCGCGACGATCGAGCGCAGGTGCTGGCTTGCCAGAACCTCCGTCGGCGCAAGCAGCGCCGACTGTCCGCCGCTCTCGGCGACCGCGAGCATGGCGCGCAGGGCAACGAGGGTCTTGCCAGAGCCGACCTCCCCCTGCACGAGACGGTTCATCGGATGCGGTTCGGCGAGGTCGCGGCTGATCTCGAAGCCGACGCGCTCCTGGTCGCCCGTGCGCGCGAAAGGCAGCCGCGCGTCGAAGTCGTCGAGCAGCGGCCCCTGCACCCGCGCGGTTGCCGGCAGCCCGCGGGCAAGGGCACGCTGCTGCAGCAGCGCAGCCTGCAGCACGAAGGCCTCCTGAAAGCGCAGAGCCTTGCGGGCGGCGCCCCAGTCGGCGTCCTTCTGCGGGCGATGGATCAGCTCGACCGCCTTCGCATACGACAGCAGCTTGCGGCCGGCACGCACCTCGAGGGGCACCGGGTCCTCCAGCGGCGGCAGCGTGTCGAGCACGACCTCCATCGCCTTCTGCAGCTGCCAGCTGGCGACGGTCGACGTCGCCGGGTAGATGGGAATAGGCAGCTCGGCCCAGGCCTTCATGCGCTCCGGGTCGGGGTCGTCCTCGAAGAGCTCGTAGTCGGGGTGCGCCAGCTGTGCGGTGCCGCGGTAGTCGCCGACCTTGCCCGCGAAGATGCCGCGCACCCCGGGCCGCAGGTCTTTCGCCCGCCAGGCCTGGTTGAAGAAGGTGAGAACGAGAAAGGCCCTGCCGTCGGTGATGCGCACCTCGAGCAGCGAGCCGCCGCGGTTGCGCATCGGCCGGTCGCGCACCTCGATCACCTCGGCGACGATCGTCACGTTCTCGTCGATCGGCAGCTCGTTGAGCGCGGTCAGCTCGCCCCGGCGGGCGTAGCGACGCGGGTAGTGGCTGATCAGGTCCCCGATCGTGCGCAGTCCGAGCCCTTTCTCCAGGGCGGCAGCCGTGCGCCCGCCGAGGGCGTTCGCCAGCTTGGCGTCGAGCGGGGAGGTCACGCTTCGAGGCTACCGGCAGCTACCGTGGGGACTGTGACTCGCATCATCGCCGGATTCGCCGGCTCGATTCCGCTCAGCGTGCCGAAGTTCGGCACCCGGCCGACCTCCGACAGGGTGCGTGAGGCGATCTTCAGCGCGCTTGAGGCGCGGGGTGCTGTCGAGGGGGCTCGTGTTCTCGACCTGTATGCGGGGTCCGGCGCGCTGGGCCTCGAGGCCGCCTCACGGGGCGCATCGACGGTCACGCTGGTCGAGAAGTCGCTGCCGGCGACCCAGGCCTGCCGCAAGAACGCCGCGCTCGTGCTCAAGGCGGCCCCGAAGGGCTCACTCGCGATCGAGGTGACGGGTGCGCCGGTGCAGGCCTTCCTCACCGGCTCGGCAGCAGAGTGGGACCTTGTCTTTCTCGACCCGCCCTACGAACTCGGCCCGGTCGAGCTGGTGCACAACCTCGAGCAGCTCGTGCCCAGAATCAGCGCGGATGCGGTGGTCGTCATCGAGCGCAGCTCCCGCGACCCCGAACCGGCCTGGCCCGACGGCCTCGAGCTTGAGAAGCGCAAGGACTACGGCGACACCACCCTGTGGTGGATTCGCCCTACGTTGTAGCGCCGTCCCAGCCGGCGTAGGGATCCCAGCCGCCAGTCTCGTGCGGAGCGCCATCGACGAGCACGCCGGCGCCCTCGACGACGCGGCCGATCGCGCGAAAGCCCTCGGGCACTGCACCGGAGAACGTCGCCAGCAGCGAGTGGTCCTCTCCCCCGTTGATCTCGTCCGGGGTGAGCGGGTCGAGGTCGAAGGCCACGCCCGACGCTCTGGCGACGCGACCGGCGTCGATGGCCAGCCCGTCGCTGATGTCGATCATGCTGGTGGCTCCGGCGATGGCCGCGACGCGGCCCGCTGCGATCGGGGGGCGCGGCTGCAGCTGCGCCTCGATCTCGAGGCCGCCGCGGTCGGGGCTGGAGTGGGGGCCGTGCGCGAACAGCATCCGCAGGCCGGCGGCCGCCTGTCCGAGCACGCCGGCGACCGCGACGGTGTCGCCCACCTGCGCTCCGCTGCGGGTCACGGGGGCTCGGCCCTCGAGGTCGCCGAAGGCGGTGACCGCGATCGTCAGTGTCGTGCTCACCGAGAGGTCGCCGCCGACCACACCGCAGCCGGGGCTGAGCGCGGCGCAGGCCTCGCGCAGGCCGTCGGCGAATACCTCGAGAAAGCTCACCGCGGTGTCGGCGGGCGCCGCAAGGGCGACCACGAGGGCGCTGGGCACGGCGCCCATCGCTGCGACGTCGGAGAGGTTCGACGCGGCCGCCTTCCAGCCGAGATCGAAGGGGGTGGACCAGGCGAGGCGAAAGTCCGGGCCGTGGATCATCATGTCCGTTGTCACCACAAAGCGGCCGTCGGGTGCGGCAACAACAGCCGCGTCGTCACCGGGACCCAGCAGAGCGGATGCCGCATCGGGCAGCCGCGGAAAGATTCGCCCGAGAACCGCGCCCTCGCCGATCGAGCCCAGGGTGTCGGTCATACCTCGATCTCCCCGCCCACGCCGCGCAAGTGCTCGCGGAACGTGAGGCCCGAGCCGAGGTACTCCTCGAACCTGACCTGGGTGCGCAGCGACGTGCCCGCGGTGATGAGCTGGGCCTGGCGGCGCTCGGTGTCGCGGATCTGCTCGGCGTGGGTGAGCACCTCGTCGACGCGGTCGAGGGGCACGAAGAACACGCCGTCCTCGTCGCCGAACACGGCATCCGCGCTCGTCACGGTGAGGTCGCCGACCCGGGCCGCGGTCAGCGCGTCGTCGGGGCGGTCGGCGGTGTGCAGCGGGCCGGTCGGCAGGGTGCCGAGGCTGAACACCGGGAGGCCGATCTCGCGGATCTCGACGGTGTCGCGGTTGAGCCCCCAGATGACGATGCCGGCGAGACCGGCCCCCTTCGCCTCGAGGGTCACGAGGTCGCCCACGCAGCTCTCGTCGAGGCGTCCGTGGTTGTCGACGACGAGCACGTCGCCGGGCTGCGCGTGGCCGAGGGCCTCGAGAAAGACGTCGACGCTGCCAACATGGCGGGCGGGCAGCACGCGGCCCGCGATGGTGGAGCCGGGCGTGACCGCGGCGATGGCGAAGGGCGCGCAGCGCATCGGCAGCCCCGCGCGCAGCACGCCGTCGGCCACGTGGGGCGTGGTCAGCTGGGCGAAGCGGCGGGCGAGCTCGACGTTGTCCATGCTTCTGACGGTAGCCTGAAAGCGATGCGTCGTCTTCTCGCCCTTGCACTGGTTAGCACAGCACTTCTTGGAGGCTGTGCACAGACGGTTCCCTTCGACGCGGCGGAGGATGGCGCGAACGCGCTCTGCGCCGACATCGTCGTTCGGCTGCCCGACGAGGTGGCCGACGACTTCGAGCGCCGGCAGACCAACTCGCAGGGCACAGCAGCCTGGGGAGACCCGAGCGCGGCCCTGCTGCGCTGCGGCGTGACCGTGCCCGGCCCGACCTCGACGCTGCTCTGCTACCGCATCGGCACCGGAGATGACGCTGTCGACTGGCTCTTCGACCCCTCCGATGCCCCGAACATGGTCTACACCAGCTACGGGCGCGAACCGGCGACCGAGCTGATCATCAATCGCGATCTGGTCACCCCGGGTGTCGTGCTGCTCGACGTGAGCCAGGCGGTCGCGTACACGACCAAGACGCGAGAGTGCACCTCGATCGAGGACTCGCTGGGCTAGTACCCGAGGTCGTGCCACCCCATGGCGCCGGCGACGCCGAACACGAACAGTGCCAGAACGACCTCGAGCACGATGAACGCGGTCACCGCTCGCCGACGACGCGGCGAGAACGCACCACGGCCTGATCCCGACGAGAGCAGGATGCCGACGGCGGTGAACAGCACCGCCACGACGACGAGACCCGCGCCCGCGACCCCGTCGAACAGCCAGGCCTCACGTGACGCGGTGGACTGCGCCTCGACGCCGCGCGGCAGCCCCTGCGTCAGCACGATCACCGCAAGCGCGGTCGCTGCCAGGAGGTAGCCCAGCAGCGGCACGGACAGCGCGAGACCCCACCGGGTCGCGGCCGGCAGCGGCGTTCGCTCCACCTAGCGCAGGCCGACGAGCTTGCCGGCGATGCCGCCCGCAGCACGCAGGGCAGCGCCGGAGCCGAAGCCCGACGACGGCAGCGCGAAGCGGTGGTCGCGGGCCTCGACGAGGGCATCCTTGAGCACGGTGGCCGCCGTGGCCTTCGGCGCCCAGAGGTAGAGCGAGAGTGCGCCCGGGATCGAGTTGACCTCGTTGACGAAGAGCTCGCCGGTCTTCTCGTCGAGCAGCAGGTCGACGCGGCAGATGCCGGTCAGCCCGGTCACCTCGGCGACGCGGCGCGCGAGCTGGTCGGCCTTCTCTGCGATGCCGTCGGCGAGCACCGCCGGAAACTCCCGGGGGGCGCTCATGAAGCCTGCACCGGCCTCACCGCCGTTGAGGTACTTCTCTGCGTAGCTGTAGAGGCCGCTGCCCGAGTCGCCGCGCAGCGGCTTCTCGACGTCGGTGGTGTCGAGCGCGGGGAACGTTCTGAACGAGATGTTGAGGTCAACCAGGTCGGGGCGGTAGGGCTCGAGCACCGCACCCGCGCGCAGCTGGGCGCTCGCCTTCGCGATCGCGCGGGCCGCCTCGAGGTCGTCGACGATCTCGATGCCGATGGAGGATCCGCCGAAGCGCGGCTTGACGATGTAGGGGCCGGCGAACGACGGGGCCTCGGTGGCTGAGAGCAGCTCGCGCGTCAGCGATGGGATGCCCGAGGCAAGCATGAGGCCGCCGAAGGCGAGCTTGTCCATGCCGACCGCACCGGCGAACAGCGAGGATCCGGTGGCCGCGATGCCCAGCAGCGAGAACAGCGCCGCGGCGCCTCCACCCTCGCCGACACCGCCGTGCAGCGCGAAGAGCACGGCGTCGAGGTCGAGGGGCTTCTTCTTCACATAGAGGCCGGACTCGCCGCTGAGGCGCACATCCACCGGCTTGGATCCCTTGGGAACGCCGGTCAGGTAGTCCTTCGCCTCGGTGTGCGCCGGAACCTCGAACCACTCACCCGAGGGTGCCCAGTAGATCGGCACGACCTTCTCGCCGCTGTCGGTGAGCACGCGCTCCGCCTGCAGTCCGGTGAGAATCGAGATCTCGTGCTCGGGCGATGGCCCGCCAAAAAGTACGCCCCATGCTGTCATGGCAGAAAATCCTCAGGGGTAGTGGTCGGGCAGATCGTTCTCATAGAGGATAACGCCTCGGTCACCGGCCTGATCGAGCGCCGCCGCCACGGCGAGCTCGCGGCGCGCGAAGAGGCGCGCCTCGGGGGCTCCGTCGACGAGCGCCTTGCGGTTCGTGTGGCCGATCGCGAAGAGCTGCCCGCCGGCATCGCGCACCTGCGCGGCGAAGGCGCGGTTGCGGTCGCGCTGCACCGAGCCGAGCTCGACCATGCCGGGGGTGACAACCACGAGGGGCTCGCCGTTTGCGAGGGCCGCAGCGCCCTCGACCGCACGGGCCGCGCCGACCGGGTTCGAGTTGTAGGTGTCGTCGATGATCGTGACGCCGCTCGCGGCCTTCTGCACCTCGGCGCGGTGCGCGCTGTCAGGGAGAGCCGCGAGACGGCCGGCGAGCTGCGACAGCGGCACTCCGAGGGCGGTGGCGATGCCAACCGCCACGGCGAGGTTGACGGCGTGGCCGACACCGGAGATGGTCACCGGGGCGGTCTCGACCTTCTGGCCCGGGAGCGCGACGGTCACCGTGTTGTCGGCGACCACCACATGCGCTTCGTTGTCTTTCGAGGTCGAGACGGTGATGACGGTCTTGCCCTGCGCGCGGCAGGTCTCGGCCAGGCCGAGCAGCAGCGGGTCGTCGATGGGCAGCACCACGGTACCGGCTCGCTCGGTGATCTCGGCCTTCGCGCGAAAGATGACCTCGCGGCTGCCCATGCGGGCAAGGTGCGCCTCGCCGATGGTCGTGATCGCGGCCACGTCGGGCGGAAAGCTCTGCGACAGCTCGCGAATCTCGCCCTCGCCGTAGATGCCCATCTCGGCGACGAAGACCTCGGTGCCGGGCACCACGCGGTCGTTGACGGCCCGTGACAGGCCCATGAGGTTGTTGAAGCTGGCGGGAGACGCGACGGTCGAGAAGGCGCCGCTGAGCAGGTGGGCGACGTAGCCCTTCGTCGAGGTCTTGCCGTAGGAGCCGGTGATCGCCACCACCTTCGGCGCCACCTGCTTGAGGCGCTTGCGGGCACTGACGAGGTACTTGTGCGACACCCGCTTCTCGATCGGGGCCATGATCGCGAGGGAGAGGTCCATCAGCTGCGGGGCGAGAACAAGCACGAGGGCAAGGCCCGCGAGACCGATGATCAGGTACAGGGCG
>JBIIAR010000299.1:0-3241 GCA_044239765.1 Microbacteriaceae bacterium | reverse complement strand
GCGCAGGCGAGGCGTCCAGGCGAGCTTGCTGCTGCGCCCCCTGAAGCTCAGCCCGAGCGGGAAGAACGCGAGGATCACGAAGGCCACCGGCAGGCCGAGGCCCAGCTGCCAGGTCGTGAAGGCCGCGACCACGCCGAGCACGGTCAGCACGATGGCGACGAGCCAGAGCACGAGCGCGAGTGGCCGCGTGCGCAGCCAGACGCCCTCGATGACGCCGACCCACGGCGCGATGTAGTGCTCCCGCTGGGCGACACGCAGCCAGCGCACGGTCGACAGGGCGAGCGCGGCAAGGCCGAGCACGGTCGAGACGATGAGAAGGGGGATCACGCGAGGGCCTCCAGAAGTTCAGCGCGCACGGCGGCGATGAGGTCGCCCTCGAGCAGGTGGCCGGCGCCCGGCACGACGCGGAAGGTCGCGGTGGGCATGAGCTTCGAGGCAGCCTCGCCGGCATCCGCCGGGGCCGACGTGTCGTTCTCGCCCCACACCATGCGCACCGGCACGGTGATCGCGGCAAGCTGCTCGCGATAGTCCTCGTTGACGAGCCGCACGAAGATGTCGCGCACCACGCCCTGGGCCGCGTTGTAGTCGGCCGAGCCGCGCTTGCGGCGCTCCGCCTCGAGGCGCCTCTGCGACACGACGCCCACCTTCGCCAGCCACTTGAAGAGGCGATAGCCCACGGATGCCTTCGGCGCCGCCTGCAGTCGCAGCAGCGGCACCCCGGTGAGCACGAGCTCGCGAACGAGCTCTGGGTGCTTCGCCGCCAGGTGCACGGCCACCCGGCCACCGAAGCTGTGCGCCACGACCACGACCGGCCCGAAGGGGCGGATCGCGTCGGCGACGAGCTCCGCGTACTCGGGTGAGCCCCACGCCTCGGCGGGCGGCTCCGCGGCCGGGCTTGCGCCGGGCAGGTTGGGGGCGACGGCATCGAGCCCGGTGACGATGGGAGCGAAGTCGGCTCCGGTGCGCTGCCAGCCGTGCAGGGCAACGACGGTGGGCGGGGTTGCACCCGTCTTCTCGGCGAGCAGACGGCCGTCTGCCAGTGAGGTCAGCATCCCTACTCCCCCTGCGGGGCGGGGTCGGTCGTGAGGTGCGGCGCGATGTCCTTGGGGTCGAGGGTGCCGGCGAGCACCTCGGCCACCTGGCTGACGATCGGCATCTCGACGCCCTTCGCGAGCGCGAGCTCGAGAATCGGCGCGACGCTCGAGAGGCCCTCGGCGGTCTGGCTCATCTGCTTGACGACCTCGCTGAAGGTGTAGCCCTGGCCAAGCAGGCGACCCGCGGTGTTGTTGCGCGAGAGCGACGACTCGCAGGTGGCGATGAGGTCGCCGAGGCCGGCAAGGCCGGCAAGGGTCTCGGCGCGTCCACCGTAGGCGACCGCGAAGTCCGTCATCTCGACGAGGCCGCGGGTGATGATCGAGGCCTTGGTGTTCTCGCCGTAGCCGACGCCATCCACGATTCCGATGGCGACGGCGATGAGGTTCTTGAGCACGCCGCCGAACTCGGTGCCGATGACGTCGGTGTTGACGTAGCTGCGAAAGTAGGGGTTGGTCGCGGTCGTGGCGACGAGCTTCGCGGTCTCGAGGTTCTCTGACGCGATGACGGCAGCGGTCGGCTGCTCCTTGGCGATCTCGAGGGCGAGGTTCGGGCCCGAGGCAACGGCGATGCGGCTTGCGCCGACCTTGAGCTCCTGCTCGATGACCTCGCTCATGCGAAAGCGGGTGCCCTTCTCGACGCCCTTCATCAGCGAGACGACAATCGCGTCGTTCGGGATCAGCTCGCGCACGATGCGCAGGTTCTCACGCAGCGACTGTGCCGGAACCGATAGGTAGACCTGCTCGGCGCCGTCGAGAACCTCGGTCAGGTTGGACGATGCCCACAGCGAACGCGGCAGGTTGATGCCCGGCAGGTAGTCGCTGTTGCGCTTCGACTGCGAGATCTCGCGGGCCAGCTCGGGGCGACGAGCCCAGAGCGTCACATCGGCGCCGCCGTCGGCGAGGATCTTCGCGAAGGTGGTTCCCCACGATCCTGCACCGAGCACAGCGACGCGGGTCGAGGTTTCACCAGCCATGGCATCCATTCTGCCCTAGGTAGCATGAGGGCCATGAGCCTCTGGATGATCCCGTTCATCCTCTTCTGGAGCGCGGTGGGCTGGATTCGCGACCTGATCGTCGAGGTGGCACCGGCCATCGGCATCGCAGTCGGGGTCGTGAGCGTGATCCTCGCGGTGGCCAGCGCCGTGCTGCTGACCGCCGTGCCCCGGCTGCTGCTGCGCTCTCCGCGCCGCTGGGCGCGGGCGATCGGCGTGCTGCTCGCCGTCGTCGCAGCGATGGCCGTGGTCGCCTTCGCACTGGTCGCCGTGATCGCCTTCGTGGCAGTCGTCAGCTTCGGCTAGGGACGGCCGAACTCCGTCTGGCCGTGGTCGGCCGGGTTCCAGTGCTCGGCCGGCGGGGTCTCATTGCGCAGCTCTGCGACGAGGGCGGTGACGGCGGTCATAACCAGCTCGGTGGCCTCCATGAGCGTTCTGCCGTCGAGGTCGCGCCCCGCGTAGGCCGACAGGTCGACCGGCTCACCGAAGCGCACGACGATGCGCTTGCGCGGGATCGGGTGGAGAAACCGCGCGTACGGCGGCAGCAGTCGCTCTGTGCCCCACTGCGCGGCCGGAATGAGCGGCACGCCGGTCGCGATCGCCAACCGCACCGCACCGCTCTTGCCGCGCATCGGCCAGAGGTCAGGGTCGCGGGTGAGTGTGCCCTCCGGGTAGACGATCACGCCACGGCCGTCGTCGCGCACCGCCGCCATCGCCGAGCGCAGCGGGTCGTTGTCGCGGGTCACCGCGCCGCGGTACACCGGGATCTGCCTGGTTGCCCTGAGCAGCGATCGCACGAAGACGACATTCCAGAGGGATGCCTTGCCGAGAAAGTGCGGCGAGCGGCCGGCCTTGTAGACGGCAGCCCCCACGATGATGGGATCGAGGTTGCTCGTGTGGTTGGGCGTGATGACGAAGCCGCCCTCGCGCGGGATGTTCGCCGTGCCCTCGCGGTCGATGCGCGTGAGAAGCCAGAGCAACGGGATGACCGTCACCTCGAGCACCCGGAAGATTGCGGTGCGCTCCTGGCGGGGCACACGCACGGCGGCGTCAGCCATGCCGGTGATTAGCCCTCGTAGTCGAAGTCGGCGCCCAGCGCCGCCAGCTTGTCGATGAAGTGCTCGTAGCCGCGGCTGATGATGCCGACATTCGAGA
>JBIIAR010000360.1:0-2545 GCA_044239765.1 Microbacteriaceae bacterium | reverse complement strand
AACGAGAACTGGTCGAAGGGCGACTCGATCGACGCGCTCGCAGAGCGCGGCAAAGACGTGTCGTCGAACATCTCGAAGGCCCACGCCCGGTACCACGAGACGGCCCTCGCGATCGTCGAGTTCTCGGTCGCCCTCGCCGACGCGCAGGCCGATGCGAACGAGGCCATCGCGGCGAACTCCAGCGGATCGAGCACGCTGGGCACGCTGCGCTACAACTACGGGATTCTCGAGGACGACCGCCTCACGATGCTCAGCGCGGGCGCGCCGCAGGCCGACATCGACGACATCAACGACGAGATTCGCCGACTCGACACCAAGATCGACAACGCCGAGTACGCGATGTCGCAGGCGTCGACGAAGTACAACCAGGCGGAGCAGGACCGCATCGACGCCGTCCAGGCCGCGATCAACCGCATCCGCCCGGCGCTCGACGCCCTCAACGACGGACTCGGGGACTACATCCGCTCGGCCTTCGAGTCGGTCGCCGAGTTTCTCGCCGCGATCGGCAAGTGGATCAGCGAGGTGCTGCTTCCTATCCTCGCGGTGCTGCTGCTCGCGGTCGCCGCGATCCTGCTGATCCTCGTTGTCTGCGCGCTGCTCTGCGCACTGCTGTTCTTCCTCGGGCCGCTCGCGCTGCTCGTGATCGGCCTTGTCGCACTCATCGCGATCGCCCTCGTCGCGATGCTCGCCGGAATCGTCATCAAGGGAATCGCCCAGCCGACACCGACCATGGTTCCGACGAAGCTTCCCGACTACGTGGGTGAGGACGGCCTGACCGACCGCGAGCGGCTGCGCCAGCAGCAGGGTGCGACCGAGCCGGTGACCGGACAGACCGGCGACCTGCTCGAGAACGGCTACCTCGACTCCGTCGGCGGAGAGGAGAGCACTGTCATTGAGGTCATCAAGGTGGTGGGCGAGGACGGCATCACCCGCTGGCGCGTGATCCTGCCCAGCACCCAGGACTGGGAGATGATGAACGGCCTGCTCGACACCCCGCCGAACTGGGATCCCAAGGGCGACCAGGGCTCGATGAACGACCTCGGCTCCAACATCATGCTCATGATGACCCCAGCGCAGGAGGCCGCGTACCAGCGTGCCGTGCGCGCGGCGATGCTCGACGCCGGCGTCGGACCGAACGACCCGGTGATGATGGTCGGGTGGAGCCAGGGCGGAATTCTCGCCGGTCGCTTCGCCGAGAACCAGCACGACGAGTTCAACGTGCAGGCCATCTTTGTGGCTGGATCGCCGATCGACGGCATGAACATCCCGTCGACCGTGGACGTCATCTCGGTGCAGCACCCGGACGACGTGGTGCACACCCTCGACTTCGCCCCGGCGAAGCCCAACACGAACAGCTGGTACACGATCGCCCAGGCTCCGCAGACGACGGGCAATCCGCCGGTGTCGATGGCGGACCACAGTGCGGCGTCCTACGCGGCAACCGCGGACGACATGATCAGCCAGCACGACAACTACCAGCTTGAGTACATCAACCAGAAGCAGCAGGTGTTCTACCAGGGCGACCAGACGGTCTACGCCTACCAGGGAACTGAATAGGATTCGGCCATGACCAAAACTGCACGCACCGCCATCGTCGCCGCCCTCGCGGTGCCGCTCGGCCTCGTCGGCTGCTCGACCGGGGTGAGCGACGATAACGCCAAGGCGATCATCGAGTCGAGCGTGGTCTCGGTCGACCACGTCACCGGCGCATACATCGGCTTCACCTCGAGCGGCGCGCAGGGCAAGGGTGTTCTCGTCAACCTCTACTTGGACAGCGGCGACGTCGCCGACCTCACCGCCGCCGCAGATGGCACGCTGCGCGCGGTCTGGACGAGCTCGCCGTTCAAGCCGGCATTCGTTCACTTCTCGCTGTCGACGATCCCCAAGCCGGACAACGCGATGCGCCTCGAGGGCAACGCCATCAACCCCGCCGAGGTGCTCTCGGCACTCGACATCGACGGCAGCACGTCGGTGCGCCAGCTGATCATGGTCGAGGCAAGCTCGCTCACCGCTCGCTACGGCGAGTGGCAGGAGCCGACCGAGTGACCGTGGTCGCGACGGCGAAGGCGCCCCAGCTGCGCTTTCGGCTGCCCGGCAAGTGGTGGCAGATTCCCCTCGGCGACCTTGACGAGGCCAAGGCTTCGGTGCGGCGTCTCGTCGACGTGGCTGTTGGCCCCCGCGACGATCGCGCGATCGAGCGCGACCGCATGCGCTCGCAGCTGTTCACGGCGGTCGAGAAGGCAGTGGCGGGCTCTGGCCTGAGCATGCAGATCGCACTCGAGATCGTCGAGGGGCTGCCGATTCCCGCGAGCTTCACCGTCTTTCAACCCGACCTCAGCCTCTCTCCGGCGGTCGGCACCGGTGGCGCCGCCGTCATGGGCATTCTGCAGCAGGGGCTTGAGAAGCGTCCCGACTTTGACCCGGAGGCGATTCTGCGCTTCCGCTCCGGGGTCTCCGAGGTGCTGCGCCAGCACCGCACAGAGATCGCCCTTGTCACCGACCGTGACACGCCAGAGGAGCTGGAGACACTCGCCGTCGAGTACTG
>JBIIAR010000243.1:0-4137 GCA_044239765.1 Microbacteriaceae bacterium | reverse complement strand
GGCGACGTGCGCGCCGACCTCACCGCCTGGTTCTCGACCATCTCCGCCTTCCTCAGCCTGCCGGGCAACGCGACCCTGATGCGCTCGATCTTCTCGGCGGCCACCGAGAATGACGAGGTGGCGCTGCGGCTCAACGAGCGGCTCGGACTCTGGAAGGCCCTCGCCGAGCGCCTCAGTGAGGAGCAGGTCGACGCCATCATCGGCGCGCTGGTCATCCGCTCACTCCGCGGCGCAACGCTCGACGAGGCGTTCGCCAGAAAGCTGATCGCGACCGTTATTCGCTGACGGTCAGCACCCCGTCAGCCCAGCTGACGTGTGCGAGCGACGGCACGACGATGGTCGCATCACGCAGATCCTGCGAGCCGATGCCGACCACCACGCCGATGCCGGCGGCACGGGCCGCGGCAACGCCGGCGGGGGCATCCTCGAAGACGACGCAGCGCGCGGGGTCGACGCCGATTGCCGCAGCGCCGGCAAGATACGGCTCTGGATGCGGCTTGCCGTTCGCGACATCATCCGCGGTCACGACGACGGTCGGCTGCAATCCCGCGGCAGCGAGCCGCACGCGCGCGAGCTCTGGCGTCGCCGACGTCACGACCGCCCACTGCGCGGCCGGCAGCGACTGCGTCAGCGCGACAGCGCCGGGCAGCGCCGGCGTCTCGTGCGACACCTCGATCTCGTACCGCTCGAGCACGGCGCAGGCCTCGGCGACAATCTCGGGCGCCACAAGCTTCGCGACGAGGTCGCGGGCGGGCACGCCGTGCTCGGCGCCGGTGGCGAAGTCGAAGCCAGGGGCGTACTCGGCGGCCCAGCGGTTCCAGCCGATCGCCGCGAGATCCAGTGAGTCAGAGAGCACACCGTCGTTGTCGAACAGAAGACCGTCAATCGGGTAGCTAGGCATCACATTCAGTTTAAGGGCGCTTGATAGAGTCCGGGGGTGCGTCGCGTTCTCCTCCTTCTCCTTGTCGGCGCCATCGGCGGCTTTCTCAGCGGCATGTTCGGCGTCGGAGGCGGCATCATCATGGTGCCGCTCTTCGTCTGGCTGATCGGCCTCGACCAGCGGCACGCGTCGGCCACGTCGCTTATCGCGATCGTGCCGTCGGCGGTCGCCGGCGCCGTTCAGTACGCGGTCGCCGGGCACCTCGACATCGTCGTGGGGCTGCTGATCGCCGCCGGCGGTATCGCGGGTTCGCTCGTCGGCACGCGCCTGCTCAAGACCCTGCCGCTCGGCTGGCTGCGCTGGCTGTTCATCGCGCTGCTGCTCGTCACCGCTGTGCGGCTGCTCTTCGAGGTTCCGTCGCGTGGTGAGGACATCGAGCTCACCCCCGGCGTCATCGCCGGCCTCGTGGTGCTCGGCCTCGTCATGGGCGTTGCCAGCGGCCTGTTCGGCATTGGCGGCGGCGTCATCGCGGTGCCCGTGCTCATCACCCTGTTCGGTGCGAGCGACCTCGTCGCGAAGGGAACGTCGCTGCTGGCGATGATCCCCACCGCGCTGACCGGATCGGTCGCGAACACGCGCAACGGGCTGGTGCGGCCGCTCGACGGCATCATCGCCGGCGTGGCCGCCACGGCTGCGTCGTTCGGCGGGGTCGCCGTGGCCTTTCTGCTCACGCCGCAGCTCGCATCCATCCTCTTCGCTGTTCTTCTCGTCATCGCCATCACCCAGATGGTCGTGCGGGCGATTCGCGACCGCTAGAAAGCCACCATGAGCCTCATTCGATTCAATGACGTTGCCGTGCGCTTCGACACGACCCAGATTCTGCGCGAGGCCTTCTTTCGCCTCGAGACGGGTGATCGCGTTGGCCTGATCGGCCGCAATGGATCGGGCAAGTCGACGATGCTCAAGCTGATACTCGAGCAGGTGTCGCCCGACGAGGGAACCGTCACCGTCGAGGACGGCCTGCGCATCGGCTACTTCTCGCAGTTCTCCGAGCTCAACGGCAGCCAGACCATCACCGAGGTGCTCGAGGGGCTCTTCGGCGAGATCCACGAGCTCGAGGCGGAGCTCGCGGGCATCGACGCGGCGATCGCCGCGGGGGGTGACCTCGACGCGCTGATTCTGCGGCAGTCCGAGCTCTTCGAGCGCATGGACCACCTCGACGGCTGGGACTACCAGCGTCGCATCGACACCGCCCTCACCACGCTCGGCTTCACCGAAGAGCACCGCACGATACCGATCGACGACCTCTCGGGCGGATGGCGCAACCGCGCCGCCCTCGCCAAGATCGTGCTCGAAGACCCGCAGGTGCTGCTGCTCGACGAGCCGACCAACTTTCTCGACGTCGCCGGCGTCGAGTGGCTCGAGGCCTGGTTCCGCGCCTTCACGGGCGCGGCGATCATCGTGTCGCACGATCGGCGCTTTCTCGACACCGTGGTCACGCGCATCATCGAGCTCGAGAACTTTCACCTGCACGAGTACCCGGGCAACTTCGCCGAGTACGTCGTGCAGAAGCAGTTTCGGCTCAAGACGCTCGAGGCGCAGTTCGTGCACGAGTCGGAGCTTCTCGCCTTCGAGGCCGAGGGCATCGCCGACCGTCGCGAGGCGGCGAAGGCCGCGAGCCGCAGCCTCGACAAGCAGCTGAGCGGCATCAAGAAGTCGCGCGCCCCCCGCCCGGTCGATCAGATCATCACCGAGATCTACGGCGGCCTGCACATCAAAGACGTGCTCGCCCGGGTCGAGGGCCTCGAGAAGTCGTACGGCGACCGCACCCTGTTCAGCGGGCTGCAGTTCGAGCTTCGCCGCGGCAACCGCGTGGCCGTCATCGGCGCGAACGGCAGCGGCAAGAGCACCCTGCTGCGCGTTCTGCTCGGCGAGGAGAAGCCGGATGCCGGCGAGGTCGCCTGGGCCAGCGGCGCCCGTGTCGTCAGCTACAACGAGATGCTCGACCAGCTCGACAACGATGACACCGTCGTGCACGCCGTCAACGCGCTGCCCGACAGCCTCGCCCTCACCGCGACCCGCAAGTCGGTCGGGCGCTTTCTCGCGATGTTCCAGTTCAGCGAGGCGGAGCTGAAGCAGCGCATCGGCAACCTCAGTGGGGGCCAGCGGGCTCGGGTGGCGATGGCGCAGTGCCTACTGAGCGGGGCATCCGTTCTGGTTCTCGACGAGCCGACGAACCACCTCGACCTCTCGAGCACGCAGGTGATGGAACGCGCCCTCGTGCACTTTCCCGGGGCGGTGATCGTGGTCAGCCACGACCGCTTCTTCACCGACAAGATCGCGAACCGCCGCCTCGCCTTCGACGACGGCCAGATCGAGGTCAGCGCGTACTGAGAAACTCGTCGATCTGGCCGCGGGTCGTCGTGAGGTGGGTAATACGCGCGTCGAGCTGATCGCGTGCCTCTGTCAGCCGCGCGGCGAGGTCGTCATGGGCAGCCTGAGGTGCGACACCGGTGCACGAGAGCACGGACTGCACGAGCTCGCGGGGAAACCCCATGTCGAAAAGCAGGTGGATGGTGCTGGCGCGATCGACAGTGGCATCGCCGTAGTCGCGGTAGCCGTTTGACTCGCGGCGCGCCTCGATGAGGCCGTGCTGCTCGTAGTAGCGCAGCGAGCGCTGACTGACACCGCTGCGGGTGCTGAGCTCGCCGATCCTCATCGGCTTGACCTTGACATGATGTCAGACTATATCGTCGCGGTCATGACTGAGACAATCGCGATCGGCGACACGCTGCGCACCTTTACCCTCGTCGAAGCCGCACCGGCCGACACCCTCATTCTCGTGTTCCACGGCTCCCGTCAGACCGGCGAGGTGCACCGCGCCTTCACCGGTGCACCATTGGACCGCCTCGTCGACGAGGGGCGTGCGGTGGTCGCCTACCTTGACGGGTTTCGGGGCAACTGGAACGACCTCCGTCGCGAGAGCTTCTTCCCCGCTCGGCAGGAGGGCGTGGACGACGTTGCATTCGCCCGCGCCGTCGCCGAGCGGCTTGCCGAGAGCCATGGCGTGCACCGCGTGATCGCGGTTGGCTACTCCAACGGCGGCCAGATGGTCTATCGCCTGCTGCACGAGGCTGCGGACCTGCTCTCGGGCGCCGTGGCCATTGCCGCAACCATGCCGGACCGGGCGGGATTCCTGGGCGACTTCTCGGAGTCCGCGGTCTCCGATCCGATTCCCGTGGCCATCGTCGCGGGCG
>JBIIAR010000159.1:0-5832 GCA_044239765.1 Microbacteriaceae bacterium | reverse complement strand
CGGGCGACGCCGACCCCATCATCCCTTTTGCGGGCGGACGCATGGCCTGGTGGGCCCGCGCACTCTTTCGCGTTGACGGAACCGCGCTGTCGGCACACGACACCGCGGCTTACTTCGCCGATCGCAACGACATCACGGCACAGCCGACCGCGCGCGCTCTCCCGGCAGGATCGGGCCGCACCACGACCGAGGTGATCGACTACCGCCAAGACGAGCGCGCGCCGGTGACGCTCGTGATCGTGCACGGTGGAGGGCACTCCGTGCCGTCGCAGCATCCCGCGCCGCGCGTCGTCGGCCGCACGGGGAATGCCCTGACCATCGACCAGATCGTCGAGACGATGCTCTAGGCGGTGCGCGTTAGGATGGTCTCGATAGCGCCTAGGGTTCCGGGGTCTTGACCCGTCTGGTCCGAGCGGCGCCACGTGGCAGTCGCCAATCGACACCGCGTCATCTGACAGGACAAAAGCCCGGAGGACCCCCTTCGTCGCGCCCGCGACGAACGGAGAGGGTCCCGTGTCTTCCACCGCTCTGCTTCTCGTCTTCGCCGCCGCCGTCGCCCACGCGGCGTGGAACATCGTCGCCCACGGCGTCAGTCGCCTCGGCGTGCCCTTCATCTGGTGGGGCGCCGTCGTCAGCACGGTGCTGTGGAGCCTCGCCATCCCCTTCACCGGCTGGCTTGGCACGGACGACCTAGCCGGCGTCGCCCTCGGCTTCAGCATCTCGGGCGTGCTGCATGTCGCGTACATGCTCGTGCTGCAGCGCGGCTACGCGAGTGGCCGGCTCTCAACCGTCTACGCCACCGCCCGCGGCACGGGACCGCTGCTCAGCGCGAGCTTCGCGCTGCTGTTTCTCGGCGAGCACGTAGGCGTGCTGGCCCTGGTTGGCGTGCTCATCATCATCGGGGGCGTCGTCGCCATCGGGCTGGTCGACCGCTCCCCCGAGGCAGCGGAACGGCGCCGTGGACCCGACCCTGCCATCGTGTTCGGACTGCTCACCGGCGTCGCGATCGCCGCGTACACGCTGTGGGACACCACCGCGATCCGCACCTGGGGCATCTCCCCGGTCGCCTATATGGTCGGCACCACCCTCGTCGAGGTGCCGATCTACACCCTCGCCATGGGGCGCCGCCGCCGTGAGCTCGGTGCGGTCTGGCGGCAGCACTGGAAACGCGTCATCACCTTCGGCGTGCTCTCGCCGCTGTCGTACATCCTCGTGCTCACCGCGATCACCATCGCCCCCGTGGCCCTCGTCGCCCCGCTGCGCGAGGTCAGCGTCGTGCTGGTCAGCCTGTGGGGCGCCTTCGTGCTGCGCGACGCGCGGCCGCTCCCTCGGCTCATCGCCTCGGCGGCTGTCGTCGCAGGAATCGTGCTGCTGGCGCTCTAGCTCAGCGCCTTCCTGACAAGGGCGACGATCTGCTTCTCCTCTGCGGCGCCGATCTTCGTGATCGCGTAGGCAGCGGGCCACATGTTGCCGTCGTCGAGGTTGGCTGGGTCGTTGAAGCCGAGCGTGCTGTAACGGCTGCCGAACTTCTGGGCCGGCTGAAAGAAGAGCACGTTCTTGCCGTCACGGTAGTAGGCGGGCATGCCGTACCAGAGCTTCGAGTCGAGCTCGGGGGCGGCCTCGGTGACGATCCTCTGCACCTTCTCGGCGAGCGCGCGGTCGTCCGGCTCGAACTCCGAGATCTTCGTGAGCTGGTCGGCGAGCGCGGCCTCCTTTGTCGCGTTCTGCTTGAGCTCCCTGGCACGCTCCTTCATAGCGGCGCGCTCTTCGGCGCTGAATCCGGACTTGGTGTTCTTTGTCTCAGCCATGGCTCCACTGTAGGCAGCCAGACAGCACGGCGCTTCTTGAAAACTGCTCAGTCGGCAAGTGCGGTGAGCGCGTCGCCGGTCAGACGCTGCGTTGTCCACTCGCTCAGGGGTGTGACGCCGAGGGAGCGGTAGAAGCCGATGGCCGGTTCGTTCCAGTCGAGCACTGTCCACTCGAAGCGCGCGTAGCCGCGCTCGATGCACAGCACGGCGAGCGCCCGCATGAGTGCCTTGCCGTAGCCGCGGCCGCGCTCGCTGTCGAGCACGAAGAGGTCCTCGAGCCAGATGCCGTGCCGGCCCGTCCACGTTGAGTAGGTGATGAACCACACCGCGATGCCGACGATCTGCCCGTCGCGCTCAACCACGTGGGCGAAGGCACGCGGCTCAGGGCCGAAGAGGGTGGCGGTGAGGTCGTCTACGGTGTTGTCGACGGCATCCGGCTCGCGTTCGTAGATGGCGAGGGCCGTGATGCAGGCGAGTATGCCCGCCTCATCGCCGGGGCGGGCGGGGCGCAGTATCGCTTCGCTCATCGCCCCGTGCGCTTTCCGCCGGGCTTCTTGCGCTCGCCCTTGACCGCGGGCGCTCGCCCCTTGCCCTTCGACGCCTTCGCCTTGCCGCCGGGCGCCGCAACGTTCTTGGCCGCCGCCTTGGCGGAGGCATCGAGCTGCCGCTGAGCGTCGACGAGAAACGCCTCGCCCTCGGCGGTCAGGGTCGTTGAACTCGCCGTCGTGTCGAACAGCGGGTAGCCCAGCTGCTCCTCCAACAGGCGAACGGATGCGACCACGCTCGCCCTGGTCACACCCAGTTCTCGCGCCGCGTGCGCAAAGTGCAGGTGGCGGGCCGAGGCGACGAAGAGCCGAAGCTGCGTGTGGTCCATGCGGTTCAGGCTACGCGCTAGCCGCGCAGGGCCAGTGCCTCGCTGCGCCAGCGCGCGAAGAGGTGCCACGGATCGTCGACGCCCGCCGCGGCGACGGCGATGTGCTGCGCGAGCCCCGCTGACAGCGTGAACCACTCGGAGCCGGCGAAGCGGTCGGCGGCGAACTGCGCGTGCCGACGCTGCTCGAGGGCACGGTCGCCCCGTTCGAAGGCGAGCACCTCCTCATGCCAGATCGCGGCGAAGCGCTGCCGGGGGTTGGCCGTCGTGCCGATCTTCACGCGGTCGCCGTACCGCAGGTAGTAGACGACATCCACGCGCACCGGTGGCAGGTCGCCGTCGACCGTCTGGCCGACGCTCCACTCGCAGACCGCGCAGATCCAGCCGCTGGGATACCGCACGCCAACACGGGAACCGCACAGACGGCAGGCATCCGGCAGTAGGTCTGTCACCCCGTCGTGCCGCTGTGCCCAGTCGGCCGCGACCGCGAGGTGCAGCTCACACAGTTGCAGCGGCGACCCCTCGGGCACCGGCTGCGGGCAGCTGCCACCCTCAGCCAGGCACGGCATCGCTGGCTACGCCAGCAGGTCGGGGTGGTGGATCTCTGCGACGTTCGGGTGCGCGCGCAGGCGGTAGCGCAGGGCGTTGTCGCCGTAGGTCTCGAGGATGGGGCTGTTGGTGGGGTCAACCGACAGGCCGTCCCCCTCGAGTGCCAGCTGCGGCATCCGTGCGTCCAGAGCCGGGTTGAAGAAGAACGGGATGCTGATGCGATCGGTGCCGACCTTCGGCGACTCGACGCGGTGCAGGGTGGCCTTGAGGTATCCGTTCGTTGCCAGCTCGAGCATCTCGCCGATGTTCACCACGAAGGCGCCCGGCAGCGAGGGGGCGTCGATCCACTCGCCCTCGTGCTCGACCTGCAGGCCGGCCTTGTCGGGCTCGACGAGCAGCAGAGTGAGCACGCCGCCGTCGCGGTGCGCGCCGACGCCCTGCTGCGGGTTGCTGTCGTCGCTCGTGCCGGGGTAGCGCACGATCTTGATGAGCGAGAAGGCGCGGTCCTCGCCGAAGGCCTCGTCGAAGACGTCCTCTGGCGCATCGAGCGCGACGGCCCAGGTGCGCATGAGCCGCAGCGCAAGGGCGCTCAGCTGGGTGCGCCACTCGGTGAAGGCGGTCTCGAGCTCGGGCAGCTGCTCCGGCCAGAGGTTCGGGCCTTCGAGGCGCCAGTAGTTCTCGCCGCCGTCGACGGTGGCGCGCTCCTCGCCGATGTCGATCTGCTCGCGCCAGTCGATCTCGCCGTTGGTGAGCTCTTTGCCGGTGCGGGTGTAGCCGCGAAACTGCGGGCTGTGGATGTTCTCGATCGCAAGCTTCTCCTCCTCAGTCAGCGCGAAGAACTTGCGCGACACGTCGAGCACCTCGTCGATGAGCTGCTGAGGAATCCCGTGGCCGACCAGGTAGAAGAACCCAACATCGTGGGTTACCTCGCGCAGCTGCTTCTTGAATGCGTCGGCGGTTGCGGGGTCGTCGAGCTGCGAGATGTCGAGGATGGGGAGGGAGTCGAGCGTCATGAGTCAATTGTCGCAGTGTCAAACGAAGGTTACGGTGCGAGCGCCTAACACGTCGGCCACGCGCTTACCAGGTCGTGAAGACCCGGTTGTTTTCTTCAATATCGCCGTCTGGTGGAGCCACTGTCCAGCCTTCCGCAGCCAGCACCGCAGCGACTTCCACCTGCGCGTCCCGTGCTACCGTCCTGACTTGTCGGCGGCGCCATCGCTCTCTGCCTTCAGTGATTGCAGTCTCCCAGCCTGGAACCGAATCGACTCCGCATTCCTCAATGACGAACTGCAGGAAATCTTCAAGGCAGGGACGAAACCGCTCGCCGCCTGTAGCGAGATGCAAAGAGGAGATGTCGTGAGGCTTCTTGACGAGGTTGGGCCGAATCGCATGAGCTCGCGCGAGCAGGTGAGACATGGAGCCGCGCTCGGCGTGGATCTGCCAATGAGATATCGGGTCGGTGGTCATGTCAGAACGAAAATCGAGCCGGACAAGCGGTGTGCGGTCGAGCGTTGAGTGGATCGCAAGATCAGTTCGAATTGTCTTGAGGAACCTGCCTCGTCTATCCATCTCCAGATAGAACGCCAAGCTGAGGGTAGCCAGCTGCTCGCCGCCCACAAAGAGGGGAATCCGCTGCTCTGCGGCGCTATCGCCAGCTGGGCGTATGAGAAAACGATCGTCTCTGCCTGGAGCAGCTGTAGAGAGCACTTCGATCACTCCCGGAAGTGACGCCCTCAGCGTCGACTGAAGCTCATCAGCGAACTCAGCGGAACGATCTCGGAGTGAGACCTCCGAACCATCCTCACTCGTCGTCGTCACCCAGCAAGAAGGCGATTCCGTCGAGCTCTTCCATGGCCTCCCACTCATCGCCCGAAAGCGTTCGAGTGCTGGCCAGCTCCGAGAACTCGTCAAGGGTCATACCAAGGTGCTCAAGGAGTTCTTCGCGACGCTTGAGCAGCTTGTCTCTTGTCACATCAATCACGGGTGCCAATGAATGTCCCCTTTCTTCTACCGCTAGTAGACCACCAACTACCGTCAAAACCTTGTGCATAACCGGATTATTGCCGCCTCCAGTGAGCGAAGACTGCGCGCTCGAAAACCTGTGGGAACCGCCATGTCGTTAGCGAAGTGGCGATATCGGTCGCCTCGCTCAGCGCGTTACGACCGACTGGATGACAATCCCGCCGCCCTGCGGCATGCGCGGGAAGCTCACGATGACGACCACGATCGCGACGATCGCGAGCGCAGTGCCGATGCCGAGCACCCAGACCAGCGGCTTGTGCGGAACCCGCGCGAACAGCAGACCGACGAGTCCGCCCGCCGTGTTGACGATCACATCAGTGATGTCGGAGCTGCCCGTCGCCAGTACGTACTGCGCGACCTCGAGGGCGAGGCTCGTGCCGACGATGATCGGCACCGAGCCCCGCGCCCCGAGAGCCCCGAGGTAGATGCCGAGCGGCACGAACAGCAGCAGGTTCGCGAGCAGCTCATAGGGATCGCTGAACCCGAAGCCGTCACCCGCGGCGAAGGGCACGAGCTTGATCCCGCGCATGTCATCGCGGCCGATGAAGGGCACGTGCACCTTCCACACGATGGCCCAGACGA
>JBIIAR010000359.1:0-2562 GCA_044239765.1 Microbacteriaceae bacterium | reverse complement strand
AAGTTGCCATTAGCAAACCAACGCGCGAAGGCCGTTCCCGTGCGACCTGTGCAACCCGCGGCACGCCCGGTGTATTCCCGGGAAACGCGACTTCGGCATGGCATCCTTGAGGCGAATCACGACCGCTGGAGGCGGCAACACTATGCAGGAACTCAGAGTTATCGGTGTGGAGAACGGGGCACTCCTCGTCAGCTCCGACGATGGCGAGCGCTTCCGCATCCCTATCGACGAGGTGCTGCAGTCGCGTCTGCGCCAGAGCACGCCCGACACCGCCGTGGGCCGCAAGCTGTCTCCCCGTGAGATCCAGGACCAGATCCGCTCGGGCATGTCGGCGCAGGATGTCGCCTCGGTCACCGGCATGGACGTCGACTACATCGAGAAGTACGAGCGGCCGATCCTCGCCGAGCGCGAGCACGTCGTCGAGACTGCCCTCAATGTGCCCGTGCACACGGCGCTCGAGACGGGCCCCGTCGGCGGCATGAGCTTCGGCACCGTCATTCGCTCCCGCCTCAGCGCCATCAACGCCATCAACGAGCGCTGGGCGTCGTGGAAGGACCCGTCGACCGGCTGGGTCGTCAAGCTCTCGTTCACGGCCGACCAGATCGACCACGACGCGCGCTGGAGCTTCGAGCCCCGTCGCCTCGCACTCTCGCCGCTCAACAGCGAGGCAACCACCCTCTCGCAGCAGGGTGAGGTGCCCACCCAGCTGGTTCCGCGCCTTCGTGCGGTCTCCCCCACGGCAGAACCCGATACCTCGCGCTTCGACAGTGGTGCCTTCGCGCCTGTCACCGACGAGTCGTCGACAAGCCGCTTCGCGCCGCAGCGTCCGCAGCCGCTGCAGGCCGACTCCAACCAGACCGCTGACCTGCTCGACGCGCTTCGTCGCCGGCGGGGAGAGCGCGAGCCCGCCCCCTACGCCGACGAGCAGGAATCGAGCGAAGAGCTGTCGCGTGCCGCGCACCCCTCAACCGGCAGCATCCGCATCGTCGATGTGCCGATGCCCGTGGTTGAGCCGGAGGCGGCCGACGACGAGCAGCGTGCCACGCTGCCACAGCCAACCATGCCGCCCAAGGGCCGCAAGGGGCGCACCGCGATGCCCAGCTGGGACGACATCGTCTTCGGCGCGCGGGCCGACGACGACCCGGCCTAGGCGAACGCGCCGAAGCGGATGAGCGGAACGCGCAGCTCGTCCTGCGTCAGTGATCCGTGCTGTCCAACCATGCCTCGCGCACCGCTCGGGGCATCGGAGGCGTAGTAGGCGACGCTCTTGCGCGCCGCGATGAAGAGGTCGCCGAGGCGCGGCAGAACCGCGGGCAGCACCTCGCCGAACCAGCCTGCCTCGATGACCTCCTGCGTGGTCGCCACCCAGGACCGCTTCTCCTCTGAGGCACGCCACGCGGCAATCGTCGCGTCGCGTGTCTCCTCGCTCGCATCCGGGGAGAAGTAGAGCTGCAGGCAGCGGGGCTCTCCCCCGACGTGAGCGACGCCGTCCATCAGCGCAGGCACGGTGTCGAAGAGCACGTGGTTGAAGGGGGTGATGTCGGCCATGCCGTGGTCACCGGTGACGAGCAGTCCATCGTGCGGGCCGAGTGCGGTCTGCAGCGTGCCCAGGGCCGCGTCAAGCTTCTCGAGCGCGGCAGTCCACTGCGCCGACTCCCAGCCGTGCGCGTGGGCGGCCTGATCGAGCTCTGGCACGTAGACGTAGACGAGCTGCGCGGTGCCGGGATGGCTGAGGGCGGCCGCGGCCGCATCCATGCGGTCCTGTATCGATGCGCCGGGCACGAACTCTGCGCCGCGCAGCACACCGTCGGTGAAGGTGGTGCCGCGATAGCGTTCCGCGGCGATCACGCGGGCCCGAAGTCCACCCGCGACAGCACGCTCGAAGACGGTGGGCTGCAGCTGCCAGTCGCCACTCGGCAGGCCGGAGAGCTGGTTGACCACCTTTCCCGTGCCCTCGTCGAAGACGGCATAGCCGACCATGCCGTGCTGCCCGGGCAGGGTTCCGGTGGTGAGGGTCGCGAGCGCGCTCGCGGTTGTCGTCGGAAAGCCGCTGTCGAGCACCGTTGAGGTCGCGCCGCGCAGGGTGCGGGTGTGCCCGATCCACTGGGTGAGGGCGCGCTGGCCGAGTCCATCGACAAGCACGACGACCGCCGATGTGGCCACTCCAAGGCCGAGTCGATTGCCCTCCCCCGAGAGCGCTGCAAGGCAGCTAGGGAACACGTCGGCGAGGCTCGGCTTGGTGTCTGCGCGCGCCGGTAGCATGGGGGCAATCCTATGGCTACTCCCTCAGACACCCCCGTTTCCGGCTCGACTTCCGGCCCTGGTGAACGCATCGAAGATGTCGATATCAGCGGCGAGATGCAGGGCTCTTTTCTCGAGTACGCGTACTCCGTCATCTACTCGCGCGCCCTGCCTGATGCCCGTGACGGCCTCAAGCCGGTGCAGCGCCGCATCCTCTACCAGATGTCAGAGATGGGCCTGCGCCCCGACAAGGGGCACGTCAAGTCGGCCCGTGTCGTCGGCGATGTCATGGGCAAGCTGCACCCGCACGGCGACGCCTCG
>JBIIAR010000358.1:0-2564 GCA_044239765.1 Microbacteriaceae bacterium | reverse complement strand
GAAGATGAGCAGGAAGAAGGGCACGACCGCGAGCAGGGTGATCGGTGTGGCGCTGAAGGCAATCATGGTGATGACCGCGGCTGCGCCGAGCAGCACCACAGCCATCGCCACGCCTCCCCAGAACTGTGCGCGTGCGAAGGGCAGGCCGGCGTCGCTGGCTGATGCGGATGCATGAGGCATCGTCACAGACTATCCCTCGTCGTTGACACTCCCACTATCGATAGTTACAGTATCGATTATGAGGATGTCGGAGCTGAGTGACCGTAGCGGACTGCCGGTTGCGTCGATCAAGTTCTACCAGCGCGAGGGCCTAGTGCCCCTGGGGGAGCGAACCAGCGCCAACCAGTCGCAGTACGACGAGTCGCACGTCGACCGGCTGCGGATCGTTCGTGCGCTGATCGAGGTCGGCGGCCTCAGCGTGCTATCGGCGAAGGCGGTGCTCGCGGCGATCGACAACACCGAGATGCCCCTCGACTGGGCCTTCGGTATCGCGCAGCGGGCGGCCTCGAAGGGCCTGCCGGCCCTCGACTCTGAACCGGGAGACGAGGCGGCCCAGCGCGTCTCAGCTCTGATCGACGACCGCGGCTGGCAGGTCACCGGCATCAATCCCGGCCGCACGATCGTGGCCCGGGTGCTCGAGAGCTACACCGCCATGGGCCACGCCCAGCTCGTCGACACCGTTGAGGCCTATGCCGATGCGGCGCTCATCGTCGCCGCGGCCGACCTCGGCGCAGTGGGCGCGGCCGTCGAGCGCTCTGCCATGACCGAGACCGTCGTCGTCGGCACCGTGCTCGGCGATGCGCTCTTCGCCGGACTGCGCCGCATCGCGCAGGAGCACCTCAGCCACACCTACTACCCCGCCCCGTCCGAGGCGCACGACCCCACCTGTGAGGAGAACCCGTCATGAGAACCTGGCACCGCCCCCTGCTTGTCTCCGCTGCGATCATGCTCGGCCTCGCTGCCGTCGTGACCGTGCTGCTCTTCGTCGACCCTCGCGAGGTGACCGGCATGCCCCTGTGGGCCAAGCCGCTCAAGTTCGCCGTGTCGGTCGCCATCTACTGCTTCACCCTCGCGTGGCTGATCGGCCTGCTCACCGTGGCGAAGCGAGCCAGCTGGATCGCCGGCACGGTCGCCGCCGCCGGTGTAGTCATCGAGATGGTCATCATCGTCGGCTACGCAGCCGTCGGTGACACCAGCCACTTCAACGTGAGCACCCCGCTGCACACGACACTGTGGTCGGTCATGGCCTTCGGCATCACCACGGTGTGGGTTATGACGCTGATCGTCGGGATTGCGCTGTTTCGCAGCAGGCTCGGCGATGGCGCCCGGTCGGTTGCCATCCGTTCCGCTGTCGTGCTCGGTCTCGTGGGAATGGCGCTCGCGTTTCTCATGACCGGGCCCACGGCCCAGCAGCTCGACGACTTTCAGGGAATCGCGGGTGCCCACACCGTCGGGCTCGCCGATGGCGGCGCGGGGATTCCGATTCTCGGGTGGAGCACCGAGTCGGGCGACCTGCGGATTCCGCACTTCATCGGCATGCACGCGCTGCAGGTGCTTCCCCTCGTCGTCATCGCTCTCGAGATGCTCGCCCGCCGCTGGCCCCGCACTTTTGATGCCGTGCGCCGCCTGCGGCTGGTGTGGATCGCGACCGGTGTCTACGCCGCGGTGATCGCCCTCGTGACGGTGCAGGCGCTCGCGGGGGAGTCGATCGTGCAGCCCTCCGGGCTCACCATCCTCGCGGCGACGACGATCGCCGTCGTCGCGGCCGCTGCGGCGGTGGCGTCGCTGCTCTCTCCCAGCAGGGCGCGGGTCGACGCCTAGCCCTCGTTCTTGCGCAGCGCGTCGTCGAGGTAGGCGGCACGGGTCGCCGGGTCGCCGCCCAGGCCGATTCTGTCGCTGCCGACCACGTCGTCGAGCCAGTCCCGAACAGTGATGGGAAGGCTGGCGCTGAAGCGCAGCAGCGGAGCAAGGCGCCGTGGCACAACGGTGAGAAACCGACCGGAGTCGAGGGCGCGCATCACAGCGCGGCTGACCGTTGCGGCATTGACCGAGCCGGTGAGTGCGGGCGGCGTGATGCCGGCTCCGAGGGCTGTTGTCACGAGGTTGGGCGCGATCACGCTGATCTGCAGCCCGGAGCCGCGCAGCTCGCGGCGCAGCACGTCGCTGAACGCGATGATCGCCGCTTTGGTCCCCGAGTAGACCGCGAGACCGGCGAGCGGCTTGATGCCTGTCGCGCTCGCGATGTTGACGATCGTGCCCTCACCGCGCTCGAGCATGAGGGGAAGGATCGCCCGGGTGGCGTCGACGACCGCGGCGTAGTTGATGTCGATGGTCGCGCGCAGCACCGACGACTTCTGACCAACGAACCCGCCGGTCGGCATGATGCCGGCGTTGTTGACCCACAGCTCGATCGGCCCGAGGTCGCTCTCGATGCGGTCGATGGTGGAGCGGATCAGCGCGCCGTCGGTGACATCGAGGCGCACCGCGCTGGCGGCATCCCCGAGCTCGGTCGCGGTCTGCGTGGTCTGCGCGAGGTCGAGGTCGCCGATGACCACCCGGTAGCC
>JBIIAR010000357.1:0-2603 GCA_044239765.1 Microbacteriaceae bacterium | reverse complement strand
CAGTGTCGGGTCGCATCCAGCTCGTTCTGACGGGCCTGCTCGTCGTCATTATCGTTCTCGTGGTCGCCCTCGCCCTACCCGCAGCGGATGCCGCCAACTTCACCCCGCTACTTCCCCACGGCTGGGCGGGGGTCGGCGTCGCCATTTCGCTGCTGGTCTGGGCCTTCAGCGGGTGGGAGGCCGTGACGCACATCGCCGCCGAGTTCAAGAACCCGCGGCGCACCATCCCGCTCGCGACGGCCATCGCGATCGTTGCCGTCGGCATCGGCTATGTCGGCCTGCAGGTCATCACCATCGCGGCACTCGGCCCGCTGGCAGGCGAGACGGAGGTGCCGCTGCTCACCCTCGTCGCCGTCGGGGGCTCGAGCATCGGGCCGGGAATCGTCGCCGCCATCGCCCTCGTGGTCTGCCTTGGCGTTCTCAACACCTACACCGGCGCGCTCGCCAAGCTCGGCTCCGCCCTTGCCCGCGACGGCGACCTGCCGCACTGGTTCGCCCGAGGTGCAGAGGCGGGCGGAGTTCCGCGTCGCGCCCTGCTGCTCGTCGGCTTCGTGGTTGCGGCCTACTTCACGGCCCTCGTGCTGACAGACTTCAACCTCACGCCGTTCATCCTCATCAACACCGCGTGCATGGTGTCGGTCTACGGTCTCGGCATGGTCGCGGCGCTGCGGCTGCTCGCGCGCTTCTCGATCGGCTGGTGGTTCGCGCTCGTCAGCGCGGTGCTCATCGCCGGTCTGCTCGTGCTCGCCGGTTGGGCCCTCATCGTTCCGGTCGCTGTGACCATCGTCTCCCTCCTAGTGAAAGTTCTGAAGAAGAATGCCCCAGTACCGCGCCCACTTTGACGCCCGCATCGAGTTCGCGAACGGTGGGGACCTCACGGCCACCGGCTTCCGTCTCGACCTGCCGTCAGCCTCAGCCAACGTCGAGCAGCTTCTCGTGCAGCACCTCGGCCTCGCGCTTGTCTCTTCTGTGACACTGACCAACCTGTCGATCGTCGAGGAGGCGCACAAGGGGTCCCGTTCGGTGATTGAGCCTGTCGAAATCACCACCTCACGCGTCGTTGACCTCAGCCACAGCATCCGCGAGGGTCTGATCACCTACCCCGGCCTGCCGGCTCCCGTCATCACGCCGCACCTCACGCGCGAGGACTCCAAGGGCAAGTACGCGCCCGGCACCGAGTTCGCCATGGACGTCATCACCATGATCGGCAACACCGGCACCTACATCGACAGCCCCTTTCACCGCTACGAGGGCGGCACCGACCTGGCCGGTCTCTCTCTGGAGACTCTCGTCGACCAGCCGGCGGAGGTCTTTCACCTGACGGATTCGCTGTCGCGCGGCATTCCGGCCTCCGTCTTCTGGGACCGCGACCTGAAGGGCAAGGCAGTTCTCTTGCACACCGGGTGGGACGTGCACTTCGGCGAGCCCGCCTACCTCAAGGGCGCACCCTTTTTGACCGCGGATGGGGTGGACTACCTGATCAGCCAGGGCGTCACGATGGTCGGCATCGACAGCCTCAACATCGACGACACCGAGAGCGGGGGCGAGCGCCCGGCGCACACGGGCCTGCTCGCCGCCGGCATCCACGTCGTGGAGCACCTGCGCGGCCTCGAGCAGCTGCCGCCTTCGGGCAGCCTCTTCTCTGCGGTTCCGCCGAAGGTGGAGGGTTTCGGCACGTTTCCGGTTCGGGCGTACGCGCGGGTCTAGCGAAGAGCTCATAGATAACTGACTCGCGCTATACGTTTGTTCGATGGCGACAGGCGAGCTTCACGTAGCTGGGCACGGACCGTTTGCTGAGATTGGCAGTCCGACCGCTCTGGATACGTCGAGCGGTCTAGTTGTCGTGGGTGGAGTTCTTGGCCCCGCACAGTGGAATGGCTACAGCCCGACAACTCTGGACCGCACTGATCCTGCCGCTGGTCAGTATCCATTGGCTTGGTACTCGACCACCCTCACCTGCGTCGGCAAGACGCAGACGTGGTGGCCTATCTTGAGCGTAGCTATTCACCCTTCAGGGCGATTCGCCGCAGTCGGTACGGGCGGCTATGACGGCGGCTACTGCTTCGAGGGTGAGCTGCTGATACTTGACCTCGATCAGGGCGCGAAGGTGTCAGTTCTCTCCACCAGCCGCACCGTCGAGCGGGTCGCGTGGACCAACGATCAGACGCTTCAATTCACGCTCGCGCCTGAAGATGACTGGGACGTGGATGACTGGCAAGACTTGGACTATGAATCGTTCACCATGCACCACGACGACTGGCTCAATGTTGAGGCTCGCAGCATCAGCGTTGCACATGAGCCCTGTGATTCAGTCCCGCGCCCCGCGCACGACTCAGACGGCACTCGGAGGCGCCTCATCGAGCTTGCCGCTGCCGAAGGCCTGACCTGGGAGTTGCGCCGCCAGGGTTGGGCGCTGGTGACTCACGATTCCGGTGATTTCACGATGGGTTCCGAGTCTCGAATTGAGCATTGGAGCAATGGCGACTTGACGCTGCCGACGTGGAGCGTGGAGGTCGACGGCACCTGCACTCAGCTGGTTGTTTCCGGCGAAGGCAGCGCTATCGCCACCGTGTGGGGCCCGCGATTGGCCCAACCCCAAGATC
>JBIIAR010000069.1:0-9145 GCA_044239765.1 Microbacteriaceae bacterium | reverse complement strand
GGCAAGAAGGACTTCGTCCGCAACCTCGTCGCCTACAACGTCATCCTCGAGGGTGTCTGGTTCTACTCGGGCTTCATGGTCGCGCTCTCGTTCCGCCAGCGGAACCTGCTGCGCAACTTCGGCTCGCTCATGGACTGGGTGGTGCGCGACGAGTCGCTGCACCTCAAGTTCGGCATCAACCTCATTCTCACGGTGCTGGAGGAGAACCCCGATCTGCAGACCGAGGAGTTCGCCTCCGAGATCAAGCAGATGATTCTGGATGCCGTGGAGATGGAGGAGCAGTACAACCAGGACCTTCTCCCCGGCGGCATCCTCGGCCTCAACGCCACCTACATCAACCAGTACGTCAAGTACCTGGCCGACCGCCGTCTGGAGGAGCTCGGCTTCGAGGCGCACTACAACGTCTCGAACCCGGCCAAGTGGATGGCGGCGGCCAACGACACCCTGCAGCTCGTCAACTTCTTCGAGTCGACGAACACGAGCTACGAGTCGAACGCCTCGGCGACCACCAAGGTCAAGGTGGAGTAGCCCCTTCGAACGCGAAAGGGCTCGGCCGTACGGTCGGGCCCTTTTGTCTTATGGTCGAAGAATGAACCACGAGCCCCACGAGCGCGCCCCCGAGTCCCTCGCGAAAGAGATCTGGTTCTACTCGCTTGAACGCCGTGCACAGACCACGACGCTGCGACGGGCGGCCGTGGCGCTTGTGGTGGTCGCGCTGATACTGCTCATGGCCGCCACCATCCAGGTGTCTGCCGCTGCCGCTGCGATCGGGGCGGTAGCCACCGCGGTGACCCTCGGGGTCGGCAACTACCTGCGTTCCGGCCGACAGCAGAAGTCGATCCTCGCGCAGCTGGAGCAAGGCGCGAACCCGCAGCTCGTCGACGCGACGGGCTCCGCTCTGGCGAACCGCAGCATCGTCCTGCTGGCCGCCGCGATCGGAGTCGTGGCTGCCGTCATCGCTCTGCTCGCGATCGGGCTGCTCTCGTGATCGAGCTCGTTCACACCACGGGCCTCGACCCGCGATCGCTCGCGCTGCGCACGGCCATGGATGCCGAGACCTTCGGGCTCTACTCCGAGTGGTTTGCGTCGTTGGCAGGGGAGGAGCGCGCTCGGCTGGACGCGGCACTCCACACCGACCAGAAGGACCTGACAGAGGTGGTCATCGCCTCCGACGACGGCGTCGACCTCGGGCACGCGGCACTGCGCGCCCTCGACGGCGGCGGCTACGAGGTGAAGAAGGTGTTGGTGCTGCCGCAGGCCAGGGGGCGGGGTCTCTCGCGCATCCTGATGAAAGAGATCGAGCAGGTCGCCCGCGCGAAGGGCGAGACCCGCATCGTGCTGCAGACCGGGCCCAAGCAGCTCGAGGCGATCGCGCTGTACGCGGCCATCGGCTACAGCGACATCCCTGAGTTCGGCCCCTACGTCGGCCTCGACGACATGGTCTACATGGGCAAGAGCCTCTGATTTCGATCGTGGTTCTGTAGGGTAACCACCGTTGCCCGCTCATCGCCGAGGAGTCCCATGTCATCGTCCCGCCTTCCGTCGAACTTCGTGTTCGGCGCCGCAACGGCCGCCTTCCAGATCGAGGGGGCGAACCACACGGATGGCCGCACCGACTCGATCTGGGACACGTTCTGCCGCGTCGACGGCGCCGTCATCAACGGCGACGACGGCTCGGTCGCGTGCGACCACTACCACCGCTACCCGCACGACGTAGCGCTGATGAAGCGCCTCGGCCTCGGTGCCTACCGCTTCTCAACCTCGTGGCCGCGCGTGCGTCCGGGGCACGGTGCCGTCAATGCGAAGGGCGTCGCCTTCTACGACTCCCTTGTCGACGAGCTGCTCGCCGCCGGCATCGACCCCTGGCTGACGCTCTACCACTGGGACCTTCCTCAGGAGCTCGAGGATGCGGGCGGCTGGGTCAACCGTGACACCGCCTACCGCTTCGCCGAGTACGCGCTGACGATGCACGACGCGCTCGGCGACCGCGTCAGCCGGTGGACGACGCTCAACGAGCCCTGGTGCGCTGCCTTTCTCGGCTACGCGGCCGGGGCGCACGCGCCCGGCCGGCAGGAGCCCGAGGCGGCGATCGCGGCGGCCCACCACCTCATGCTCGGCCACGGGCTTGCGGTGGAGGCGCTGCGATCCGCAGACGCGTCGCGGCAGCTTGGAATCACCCTCAACCTCTCGGTCATCGACCCGCTGGGGCCGGGGGACGAAGACGTCGCGCGCCGCATCGACGGGCAGCACAACCGCATCTTCCTCGACCCGATCCTGCGCGGCAGCTACCCGCGGGATGTGCTCGACGACCTCGCGCACCTGTGGCCGGCCAGCCTCGTGCTCGACGGCGATCTCGCGACCATCTCTGCTCCGATCGACTTTCTCGGCGTGAACTACTACCACGGCGAGGCCGTCAGCCTGCAGCCCGCTGCACCTCGCGAGGCCTCGGAGGCGCCGACCTCGCGGCCGACCACGACGCCGTTCGTCGCGTCGGAGGGCGTGTACTTTCACTCCCGCAACCTGCCCCGCACCGCCATGGACTGGGAGGTGCAGCCCGAGGGCCTCACCCGCCTGCTCACGCGCCTGCACGAGGAGTACCCGGTGCCGCTGTACATCACAGAGAACGGCGCCGCCTACGACGACGACGTCTCACCGGATGGCGCGGTGCACGACGCGGACCGCATCGACTTTCTAGAGATGCACCTCGATGCCGTCGCGGATGCGATCGACAAGGGAGTCGATGTGCGTGGCTACTTCTACTGGTCGCTGCTCGACAACTTCGAGTGGGCGTGGGGCTACGCGAAGCGCTTCGGCATCGTGCGGGTCGACTACGACACGCTCGAGCGCACCCCGAAAGACAGCGCGCTGCGCTACGCCGAGCTGATCGCAGCAGCGCGCGGCTGACCGCCGTTTCGGCCGTTTGCGCGCTTTGCTGCCCCGAACTGCTCTTCGTTGAGCTGGGAACAGCAGTTTGGGGCAGGAAAGTCGCGCTAACCGCCCGCGAGCACCTTCGTGATGCGCTGCAGCGACACCGGCTCCGCCGTCGGCAGGTGCTGGGCGAAGAGTGACAGGCGCAGCTCCTCGAGCATCCAGCGGGCGTGGCGCAGGTGAGCCGGGGGCTCGTGCTGCAGCGGCAGGTCCCCGCCCGCGGTGGTGTAGCGGTGGGTGGCCTCGGTGACGTCCATCGACCACACGCGGTCGCGTCCGACGTTCTCGGCCAGCTTGGTCACGCGGTGCACGATGCCCTGCAGGTAGACGGGCACGCGGCGCAGCTGCACGAGGCCGGTGCGGCTGACGAAGCCGGGGTGCACGAGGGCGGCCAGCTGCGCGCGGGCGTCGGCGAGGGGGGCCATGAGCGCGACGCTGCTCGCGGCGCTGATCGCGCGGTCGGCCTCGCGGGCCGCGACGAGCACGCGGCTGACGTCGCTGACGGCCTGGAACATCGCATCCACCAGCCCGCTGTTGACGGTCGCGCGCGCGGACTCGAACTGCTCGCGGCTGAAGATCTGCGAGGTGTCGACGACGGCGTCGATGCACGCCGCGAGGCAGTCGTCGAACAGCTCGGTGTTCGAGCGATAGGGGCTCGTCGCCAACGACAGCTTCTCTGCGGCGGTGAGGTGCTGCTGCACGTAGGCGGTCGGTGACGGAATCGCCAGCTGCAGCAACCGGCGCACCCCGGCGCGCTGCGCGCGGGTCTGATCGGCCTCGGTTGAAAGCAGGCGGATGTCGACAGCCTTCCCCGACTCCACCAGCGCCGGATAGGCGCGAACGACGCCACCGCTGTGCCTCGTCTCGACGCTGCGGGGCAGCGCGTCGAAGTCCCACGTGGTCAGGCCGGATCTCTCGAGCGCGTTGCGCGCGGCGGGCTCCCGCGGCGCAACGGTCGCCTTGGCGACCGACTCCCGCGTACGCCGCTGCAGCTTCAGCCGAAGGCCCGAGAGGTCCTTGCTGCGGGCGGCGACCTGGCCGCGGTCGTCGATGACCGCGAAGGTCACGCGCAGGTGGTCGGGCAGGCGGTCGAGCTCGAAGTCCTCGGTGTCGACGGGGGTGTAGGTCAGCGATCGAATCTGCCGCGCGAGAAACTCGACGAGCGGTGTCTCGTCGATGTCGGGGTCCGGCGGTATCTCGTCCACGAGCTTGCGCGCCCAGTCGTTCGCGGGCACGACGTTGCGGCGAATCGGCTTGGGCAGGGTCTTGAGCAGCGCGGCGACGAGCTCGGTGCGCAGGCCGGGCACGAGCCAGTCGAAGCCCACCGAGCGTATGGAGGGCAGCAGGGGCAGGGGGATCCGCACGGTGACTCCGTCATCCTCTGCCCCCGGCTCGAAGCGGTAGGTGACGTCGAGCCGCTGCTCTCCCTGCCGCCACTCACTGGGGAAGTCCCGCTCGTCGACGACGGGCACGGCCTCCTCTTCGATGAGCTGCTCGCGGGTCATCGTGAGCAGGTCGGGGGTCTCGGCGCGGGCCTTGCGCCACCACGTCTCGAAGCTCTTCAGCGACGCGACGTCGGCGGGGATCCGCTCGTCGTAGAAGCGGTACACCGCCTCGTCGTCGAAGAGGATGGTGCGGCGGCGGGTGCGTTCCTCGAGCTCCTCGAGCTCGGTGCGCAGCGCGCGGTTGGCGCGGTCGAAGGCGGTCACGCGGCGGTCGGTGCGTGAGAGGTCCCAGTCGCCGTCGACGAGGGCGTTGCGAATGAACAGGTCGCGGGCGTAGCCCATGTCGATGCGCGAGAACTGCACCGTGCGGCGCGGGATGATCGGCAGGCCATAGAGGGTGACCCGCTCGTTGGCGACGACGGAGCCCTGCTTCTTCTCCCATCGCGGCTCGCTGTACGAGCGCTTGGCGAGGTCGCCGGCGATCTGCTCTGCCCAGGCAGGGTCGATAGCGGCGTTGACCCGCGCGAACAGCCTGCTGGTCTCGACCAGCTCTGCACTCATGATCGCGTTCGGCTGCTTCTTCGCGAGTGCACTGCCCGGAAAGATGACGAAGCGGCTCTGCCGCGCGCCCTGGTAGTCCTTCTTCTGCAGGTCTTTGAGACCGAGCTGGCTCAGCAGGCCGGCAAGCAGGGAGCGGTGGATGCCGTCGGGGTTCACATGGGGGTCGCCGATCACCAGCCCCAGCTGCTTCGACAGCCGGCTCAGCTGGCGGTAGACGTCCTGCCACTCGCGCACGCGCAGAAAGCTGAGGTACTCGTTCTTGCACAGGCGGCGAAACTGGTTGCCGCTGAGCTCTCGCTGCTTCTCCTCGAGGTAGTTCCAGAGGTTGAGGTAGCTGATGAAGTCGCTCGTCGGATCGGTGAAGCGCGCGTGCTGCTGGTCGGCCTGGGTGCGCTTCTCGAGGGGGCGCTCTCGCGGGTCCTGGATGCTCAGGGCGGCGACGATCGCCATGACCTCGCGGGTCGTGCCGTGCACCTTCGACTCGATGACCATGCGGCCGAGCCGGGGATCGATGGGCAGGCTCGACAGCTGCTTGCCGATGCGGGTGATCTCGGTGTCTTTCGTCACCGCATTCAACTCGCGCAAGAGGTCGAGGCCGTCTTTCACACCGCGGCTGTCCGGTGGCTGCAGGAAGGGGAAGGCGGCGATGTCACCGAGGCCGAGCGAGATCATCTGCAGAATGACGGCCGCGAGGTTGGTGCGCAGAATCTCGGGCTCGGTGAACTCTGGCCGCTTCTCGAAGTCCTGCTCGCTGTACAGGCGGATCGCGATGCCGGGGCTCGTGCGCCCGCTTCGTCCGCTGCGCTGGTTCGCCGAGGCCTGCGAGATCGCCTCGATCGGCAGGCGCTGGATCTTCGACCGCACGCTGTAGCGGCTGATTCGCGCCGTACCCGCGTCGATGACGTAGCGGATGCCGGGAACTGTGAGCGACGTCTCCGCCACGTTCGTCGCCAGCACGATGCGTCGCCCCGACCCGCTGCCGCGGCCGAAGACCTTGTGCTGGTCGGCCGCGCTCAGCCGGCCGTAGAGCGGCAGCACCTCGGTGTTGGGAAGGTTGCGACCGCGGATCGCCTCCTCGGCATCCCGAATCTCAGCCTCGCCGCTGAGAAACACGAGCACGTCGCCGGGTTCTTCGCGCGCAAGCTCATCAAGAGCGAGGTTGATGCCGTCGAGCGGATCGGTGTCTTGTTGGGTCTCGTCGTCTTCGTCATCCAGCCGGTCGGCGACGAGCGGGCGGTAGCGGATCTCGACGGGAAAGGTGCGGCCGCTGACCTCGACGATGGGAGCGCCGTCGAAGTGCTTCGAGAAGCTCTCTGGATCGATCGTCGCACTGGTGATGACGATGGTGAGATCAGGTCGCCGCGGCATGAGCTGCTTGAGGTAGCCGAGCAGAAAGTCGACGGTGAGACTGCGCTCGTGCGCCTCGTCGATGATGATCGCATCGTACTTCTTGAGGTCGCGGTCGCGGTGGATCTCGTTGAGCAGAATGCCGTCGGTCATCAGCTTGATGCGGGTGTTCTTGCCGACGGTGTCGGTGAAGCGCACCTGGTAGCCAACGATCTCGTCATTGCCGAGCTCCTCGGCGATGCGCTCGCTGATCGTGCGGGCCGCGATGCGGCGTGGCTGCGTGTGGCCGATGCTCGTCTTGCCGAGCTCAAGCAGCATCTTCGGAAGCTGGGTGGTCTTGCCCGATCCGGTCGCCCCGGCGACGATGACGACCTGGTGCTCGCGCAGGGTCGCGAGGATGTCGTCCCTGCGGGCGCTGACGGGCAGCTCCGGCGGGTAGGTGACGACGATCTCTGGTTCGGACATAGCCTTCCATCGTACTTCGAGCGGTCTCGGCCCCGTGTCGCGGGTGCGCGCTCTCCCGTCGACGGCGTGTTCGCGAGCCTGCGCGTCAACTGACTCCGAACTCAATCAACGGGGTCACGCGCTGCAGTTCTCGCTTCTCCTCCAGCCGCGGCCACATGCCGGGTGACCCACTTGCGCGTTGATTGACGCCCCAGTGGGATGTGATTTTCGTGTGCATCCTTTCCAGCTGATGACCTGCGCGAGAACCGGGTAGTGATCGTTCGCGCCGAGTGGGTCAACCGCCTCTACCGCCTCGACCCAGCGTTTCTCACGGCTGAGAGAACAGGTGCGGCACCTGGAGCAGCTGTGGAAGCGACGTATCGGCGTGATGGCCCGCGACAGCGATCGGTCGTGGCACACAGCTGCCGCTGCGGGTGGGGGAGCGCAAGGGAAAGCGCGGAAACCGCGGTGGCGAGTGGCGAAGTCGGTGAGACGTGGTGAGAACTAGCTCGACAGCAGTCGATCCAGCCCAGGCCCGATCGCGTCGATGACCGCGGCGTGGTCGTTGGTCCACGACTTCGCATCAGGGTACGCACCACTCGGCATGGCGAGCTGCAGCCCGATGACGGTGCCGACGAAGGTGCGCACGCCCAGGGCGTGCGGTGCCGCACCCGTTCGGGCAACGACTGCCTCGGTGAGCGCCGCCATGCCCTGCCCGATGCCGGCGAGCACGTTGTCGAGCGCCGCGCTCTCGACCCCGAAGATGCGCTGGCGTTCCGTCTCGACACTCCACTGCTCCGCGGTGACAGAAGCCGCGCGCTCGTCAAGTGCCACGAGCCACGCGCCCGAGCAGGTCAGCTCCTGGTCGCAGGCGATGAAGCTCTCGACCTTCATGGCGAAGAAGTCATTCGCGCTGACCACCTGCTGCACGGTCGGGAACTCGGCCAGCACGCCTGCCGGAGTGATGCCGACCCGAGCCGCGATGTCATCAATCGAGACCGCCGTGAGGCCACGTTCGGCGATGAGCGCGAGCGCCTCCGACCGAATCGAGCTTCGAGAGATAGACGCACCCTGCACAAATACTCCGAACCTGTAGAGACAAGCTCAACAATTCCGCCCGCTGGGAATTCTGTCAATGGGTGTTGCTGCTACTCCCACCTAGGCTGGAGCGGTGAAGAGCCACGATGTGCGCGTGCACCGCAGCGACGAGAACCTTGCCCGTGAAGACCAGCTCGCCTGGAAGATTGCCGAGGTGGCATCAGAGCCGGTGGCGGTGACGGATGCGGTGGCCGACATGGTCATCAACCGCATCATCGACAACGCGAGCGTCGCGATCGCATCCCTCGACCGGGCGCCGGTCACCGCCGCCCGCGGCCAGGCCCTCGACCACCCCTACTCGCCCGGCTCGACGGTCTTCGGCTCCTCAGAGTTCGTCAGCCCCGAATGGGCCGCCTGGGCCAATGGCGTCGCCGTGCGCGAGCTCGACTACCACGACACCTTTCTCGCGGCCGAGTACTCGCACCCCGGCGACAACATCCCGCCGATTCTCGCCGTCGCGCAGCACGCCGGTCGCAGTGGCGCAGAGCTGCTGAGCGGCATCGTCACCGGCTATGAGATCCAGATCGACCTCGTGCGCGCGATCAGCCTGCACAAGCACAAGATCGACCACGTCGCCCACCTCGGCCCGAGCGCGGCGGCCGGCATCGGCACCCTGCTCGGCCTCGACACCGAGACGATCTATCAGGCCATCGGCCAGGCGCTGCACACGACCACGGCGACCCGCCAGTCGCGCAAGGGCGAGATCTCGACCTGGAAGGCCTACGCCCCCGCCTTTGCCGGGAAGATGGCCGTCGAGGCAGTCGACCGTGCGCTGCGCGGCCAGACCAGCCCGACCCCGATCTACGAGGGCGAGGACGGCGTCATCGCCTGGCTGCTCGACGGCCCAGACGCGCGGTACACGGTGTCGCTCCCCGAGAAGGGCGAGCCCCGCCGTGCCATTCTCGACAGCTACACGAAAGAGCACTCGGCCGAGTACCAGGCGCAGGCGTGGATCGACCTCGCTCGCAAGCTGCACTCCCGCGTCAACGCGGCCGACGTGCAGAGCATCGTGCTGCACACCAGCCACCACACCCACTACGTCATCGGATCGGGGGCGAACGACCCGCAGAAGTACGATCCGACGGCCAGCCGCGAGACCCTCGACCACTCGATCCCCTACATCTTCGCGGTCGCCCTGCAGGATGGCGAGTGGCACCACGAGCGCAGCTACGCCCCGGAGCGCGCTGGCCGCCCCGACACCGTCGCGCTGTGGCAGAAGGTCACCACGGCGGAGGACGCCGAGTGGACCCGGCGCTACCACCTGCCAGAGCCGTCCTTCGGGGGCCGCGTCGAGATCACGCTGAACTCGGGCGAGACGGTCG